>NZ_JABFBA010000001.1:0-55316 GCF_017168445.1 Micrococcus sp. KRD026
GCGCCGGTGGGGCGCGGGGCGGGGTGGGTCACGGCGGTGCTCCTGGGGCTCGGGGGTCCGTCCCCCCGATCCTCGCACCCGTCGGGCCCGGTCGCATCCGCCCTCGCCACGGGCGATAATGGGTCGATGACCACGCAGGACTCCCCCCTCACCCCGAACTCCTCCCGGTCCGGCTGCTGCGACGACCACGCCCGCCCGGACACCTCCCGCCGCACCGTCCTGGGCCGCGGCGCCGCCGTCGCCGCCGCGGGTGCCGGCACACTCGCGCTGGCCGGCTGCACGGACCGGCTACGTGAGAAGGACACCGCGCAGGACCACTACACCGGCTCCGACGCCGTCGACGCGCTGCCCGCCGCCGAGCTGCCCGTGGGCGCCTCCCGGGAGGTGCAGGTGCAGGGTCGGACGCTGATGATGCATCGCGTGGACGAGACCACGGTGACCGCCTTCACCAACGTGTGCACGCATCAGGGCTGCCTGCTCCAGGTCGTGGACCGGCAGGAGGGCCCGGCCTACGCCTGCCCCTGCCACGGCTCGCACTTCGACGTCACCTCGGGGAAGCCGTTCGGCGGCCCGGCCCGCAAGGCCCTCATGGACTACGACGCGGCCGTCGTCGACGACCGCATCGTCGTCAAGCTCTGAGCCCGGCTCATTCCTCCGGCGCGCCGTAGCGCCGGCGCGGGGGCACCACGACGGCGGAGCGGTCGTTGGGGTCCCACGCCGGCTGCTCGCGCCGCCGCGCCGGGTAGTAGCGGTGCCGCCACCAGAACCAGATGAGCGCCCCCAGCACCGGCAGCAGCAGCATGAGGCCGACCCACGGCAGGCGCGCCCGGGCGTCCAGGGGGCTGCGGCCCAGCGAGACGAAGCCGGCCACCCACAGCGCACCGGCCACGACGGACACGGTCCAGCCCAGGGCGGCCTCCCCCGGCGTCGGCACGAGCGGGGTCGCGGCGGCCGCGCCGGTCAGCGCGCCGGCCATCAGAAGAGCGCGACCTTCTCCGGGCCCGGGAACAGGGCGTCCAGCTCGGCCAGGTCCTCCGCGGTGGCGAGCCAGTCGGCCGCCGCCGCGTTCTCCACGACCTGCGCGGCACGGGTGGCGCCGGCGATCACGGAGGACACCGGCCCCTGCGCCGCCAGCCACCCGATCGCGGCCTGGACCTCGGTGATCCCCCGCTCCCGGGCGAACCGGCCGAACGCGGCCAGCTGCTCCAGGTCGGCGTCGGCCACCATGTGCTGGCGCACGTGGGACAGGCGCGAGCCCTCGGGGGCGTCGCCCTGCGAGTACTTGCCCGTGAGCAGCCCGTTGGCCAGCGGGAAGTACGGCAGGACGCCGAGCCCGAACTCGGCCGCCGCCGGGACCACCTCGAGCTCGGCCCGGCGGTCCAGCAGGTTGTAGTGGTTCTGCGCGGACACGAAGCGCTCCACGCCCAGCTCGCGGGCCACGTACTCGGCCTGGGCGATCTGCCACCCGGCCCGGTTCGAGTGGCCCACGTAGCGGACCTTGCCGGCGCGCACGAGGTCGTCGAGCGCGCGGAGGGTCTCCTCGATGGGCGTGGCCGGGTCCGGGGTGTGGAACTGGTAGAGGTCGATCCAGTCGGTGCCGAGGCGGCGCAGGGAGTCCTCGACGGCGCGCACGATGTACCGGCGGGAGCCCCGCGCGCCGCCGTCGTCGCCGGCGACACCGCCCATGTCCATGCCGAACTTGGTGCCGATCACCACCTCGTCGCGGCGGGCGCCCAGGGCGCGGCCGAGCCGCTCCTCGGACAGGCCGGGCTCGGCGCCGTAGACGTCGGCGACGTCGAAGAAGGTGATGCCGGCGTCGAGCGCGGCGTGGACGACGGCGTCGGTGCCGGCCTGCTCCAGCGTGGCGGTGCCGGGGCGGCCGAGGTTGTTGCAGCCCAGGCCGACGACGGAGACGGTCAGCCCGGAGCGGCCGAGACGGGTGTGGCGCACGGGTCAGCCCTCCTGCTCTGCGGTGCGGACGTCCACCTTGTTCGGCTGCACGCCGTCGGCGCGCTTGGCGGCCGCCGGGATCTCGGCGGCGGCCTTGCGGGCGTGGGGGGTCCGGACGCGCAGCACGAGGGCACCGGCCTCCTCGACGACGTCCTCGACCTCGCCAAGACCGCGCCAGGCCAGCTGGTGGGTCACCTCGACGCGCAGCCGTTCCACGGTGCGCCGCTCGATCACCGTGGCCTCCCGGCCGCGGAGCCGGTAGGCCACCGGCAGCACGGCGAAGGTCGCGGGGTCCGCCTCGGCGAAGCCCTCCTCCGCGCCCTGCGCCACGAACGCGGCCAGCAGCTGATCACCCTCGACCTGGTCGGCCAGGGGCTGCTCCCCGACGGTGCCGGGCTGGCCGACCCGGCCGTGGTGGACCACGAACTCCCCGGCCTCCGCGTCGGCCCATGCCTCGCGGTACTCGAAGAGCCGGGTGCCGTCGTCGCCGACGGTCTCACGGTACAGCCGGACGATGCTCATGCCTGCTCCTGGTGGTGGGGGGCGGCCGCGTCCTCGGGGACGGGCCGGGCGTACGGGACCTTGGCGCCGAGGACCTGGGCGACGGTGTCCTGGGTGATGCGCTGCGCGGTGAGGCCCACGCGGGCCAGCACCTGCTCGCGGCTGCCGTGGGCGAGGAACTCGACCGGCAGGCCGACCTCGTTCAGGGCGGTGTCCACGCCGGCCGCGCGCATCTCCTGCCGGATCCGCGAGCCGACGCCGCCGGCCCGCACCCCGTCCTCGAGGCACACGACGATCCGGTGGCGGGCGGCCGTGTCGATCACGGACCGGGCCACGGGCAGGACCCACCGCGGGTCGATCACCGTGGCGCTGATGCCGTGCCGCTCGAGCCGTTCGGCGACGTCGAGGCCGAGCTCGGCCATCGCGCCCACCGCCACGATCAGCACGTCCCGCTCGGCGCCGTCGCGTCCGCCGGCCTCGCCGCGCCGGGCGAGCACGTCCGTGCCGTCCGACAGCCGCTCCAGGGCGCGCACCGGCTCGCCGACCGAGCCCTTCGCGAACCGCACCACGGTGGGCGCGTCCTCGACGGCGACGGCCTCGCGCAGCTCCTCCCGGAGCGTGTCCGCGTCGCGGGGCGCGGAGATCCGCAGCCCCGGGACCGACTGCAGCAGGGCCAGGTCCCACATGCCGTGGTGGCTCGGGCCGTCCGGCCCGGTGACGCCCGCGCGGTCCAGCACGAACGTCACGCCCGCACGGTGCAGGCCCACGTCCATGAGCACCTGGTCGTAGGCGCGGTTGAGGAAGGTCGCGTAGACGGCCACCACGGGGTGCAGGCCGCCGAAGGCCATGCCGGCGGCCGACGTGACCGCGTGCTGCTCGGCGATGCCGACGTCGAACACCCGGTCCGGGTGGGCCAGCGCCATCGGGGCCAGGCCCACGGGGTTCTGCATGGCGGCGGTGATGGCCACGACGTCCGGCCGCTCGTCCGCGATCGCGACCATCTCCTCGCCGAACACGGAGGTCCAGGACTGGGCCGTCGACGAGGTGATGGGCTCGCCCGTGGAGGGGTCGATCACGCCGATCGCGTGGAACTGGTCCGCCTCGTGCGCGACCGCCGGCGCGTAGCCGTGCCCCTTCTCGGTCATCGCGTGGACGATCACGGGCCCGCCGTACGCCCGCGCGTCCTCGAGGGCCTCCTCCATGGCGGTGAGGTCGTGACCGTCCACCGGACCGATGTACTTCATGCCCAGGTCCTCGAACAGGCCCTGCGGCGCCCAGAGGTCCTTGAGGCCCTTCTTCGCCGCGTGCAGCGGCCGGTACACCAGCTCACCCGCGAGGCCGGCCTCCTGGAGGCGGCGCTTGAGGTAGTCGAGGGTCTGCTCGTAGCGGTGGTGGGTGCGCACCTTGTCCAGCACCCCGCGGCGCAGTCCGCCCAGGTGCTCGGCGACGCCGCCCACCGTGGGCGCGTACGAGCGGCCGTTGTCGTTGACCACGATCACCACGCGCCGATCCCGGCCGGCGGCGATGTTGTTGACCGCCTCCCAGGCCATGCCCCCCGTGAGCGCGCCGTCGCCGATCACGGCCACCACGGTGCGGTCCCCCTGCCCGGTCTGCGCCCAGGCCCGCGCGATGCCGTCCGCCCAGGAGAGCGAGCTGGAGGCATGCGAGGACTCCACCACGTCGTGCTCGGACTCGGTGCGGTCGCCGTAGCCGGACAGGCCCCCCTCCTGGCGGAGCGTCGTGAAGTCCTGGCGCCCCGTGAGCAGCTTGTGCACGTACGACTGGTGGCCCGTGTCGAAGATGACCGCATCCTTCGGCGACTCGAACACGCGGTGCACGGCCAGCGTCAGCTCGACGACGCCCAGGTTCGGTCCGAGATGGCCACCCGTCTTGGAGACGTGGGCGATCAGGTAGGCGCGGATCTCCGCCGCCAGCGCGGTCAACTGGTCCTCCGTGAGGGCCGACAGGTCCGCCGGGCGGGCGATCTGCGGCAGCAGCGGGGCGCCGGGGCTCGTGGGGGGCAGATGTTCCATGGTGCGACCAGCCTACTCCGCGGGTCCGCGCCCGGGCGGGACGCGGGCGGCGGCCCGCGCGGGCGGGCCCCGTGGATCAGGCCTTCGCGGCGATCTGACGGAGCACGTACTGAGACATGCTTCGCTCTGCCTGGCGATAGTTGCACAGCTTCCGTCGGCTCTCAGGATCCCTGTCTCGATGGGACGCCCGACGATGCAACCGTACAAGACCAATTTCTCTTGGGTGATCGGCGGTACTGGGATCGTCTTCTCACCACGGTGATGTTCACGAGACGACGCAGCCGATCCCGTCACGACGGCGAGCGAGGTGAGCCCGTCCGTTCGGGCCTCGATTCCATCTGCGACCAGGGCCGCCGAGCCGATGTTCTCCATCGCAGCCTCAGCGCTGCCACCCCGGGTCGACTGGATCTTGGCCGGGCGATTCCACGCCCGCCGATCGACATCGACTTGATACCCGGGAGGGGTATAGCGTTGACTGGACCAGAACGAACAGGAGACTTCATGCGCAAGCACCTCAAGACCACCGTCGCCGCAGGAGTGCTCGGAGGAGCGCTCGTGTTCACCGGCTGCAGCACCGGCGGCGACCAGGACCAAGGGACCCCCTCGACGACCAGCCAGCACGAGGGCCACGGCAGCAGCTCTGACAGCGGCGGGATGGAGCATCCGATGGACGGCGGCCCCGCCCCCGAGGGCATCGAGACGGCTGCGTCGCCCACATACCCGGTCGGCACCGAGGTCACGCTCACCGCCGACCACATGGAGGGCATGGACGGTGCGAACGCGATGATCGCCGGCGCGTACGACACGTACACCTATGCGGTGGACTTCACGCCGTCCGCAGGCGGGGAGCCGGTCAAGGATCACAAGTGGGTCGTCCAGCAGGAGATCAAGGACGCCGGAGATGAACGTCTGGCCGACGGCACCGAGGTCACTCTCGAGGCCGAACACATGGAAGGCATGAAGGGCGCGAAGGCGACCATCGCCTCCTCCACCGAGGAGACCGTCTACATGGTCGATTACGAGTCCGACGGCATGACGATGACCAACCACAAGTGGGTCGTCGAGAGCGAGCTCAAGCCGGCCTCCTGAGCCGATCGCCGCGGGCGCGCTGAAGGTCCGCGGCGAAATACGACCCGATCGAAGGAAAGATCGGGGAATGACGAGGGGAAGCGAAGAGCATGACGGACCCGACCACGCATCACCATGACCACGCCGGCGTCGCGACCACCGAGTCCGGCCACCGTGACGACTCGCGCGCCGAGAACGAAGACCACACCATGGAACACGGTGACCACGCCGGGCACGGTCATCACGGCGGTGGTCACGCGGGCCACGGCGACCACGTCGGCCAGTTCCGGCGGCTGTTCTGGATCAATCTGATCATCGCCATCCCGGTGGTCGCGTTCTCCCCCATGTTCGCCATGCTCCTGGGCTACTCGGTCCCCAGCTGGGCGGGCTGGGTCGCCGCAGTCCTCGGCTCCGTCATGTACGCCTGGGGCGGCACCCCGTTCCTCACCGGTGCTGTCAGCGAGCTGAAAAGCCGCCAGCCGGGGATGATGCTGCTCATCGCGCTCGGCATCACCGTAGCGTTCCTCGCCTCCTGGGCCGCCACTGTCGGTCTCGTCCACCCCGAGCTCGAGTTCTGGTGGGAGTTGGCGCTGCTGATCGTCATCATGCTGCTGGGCCACTGGATCGAGATGCGCTCACTGGCCCAGACCACCTCGGCGTTGGACTCCCTCGCCGCGCTGCTCCCTGACGAGGCTGAGCGTATAGAGGGAGACGACGTCGTCAAGGTCGACCCGGCAGAGCTGCGCGTCGGCGACGTCGTCATCGTCCGGCCTGGCGGCAGCGTCCCCGCCGACGGCACCATCGTCGACGGCCGCGCCGACATGGACGAGTCCATGATCACCGGCGAATCACACCCCGTCGCCCGCGGCGAGGGCGAGAACGTCACCGCCGGCACCGTGGCCACCGACTCCGGCCTGCGCGTAGAGATCACCGCCACCGGCGACGACACGGCTCTGGCGGGCATCAACAGGCTCGTCGCCGAGGCGCAGGGCTCATCTTCCCGTGCCCAGCGCATCGCCGACCGGGCTGCGGCCCTGCTGTTCTGGTTCGCCCTCGGAGCTGCGCTGATCACCGCCGTCGTCTGGACGCTCTTCGGGCTCCCCGACGACGCGGTCGTTCGCACCATCACTGTCCTCGTCATCGCCTGCCCCCATGCGCTGGGTCTGGCGATCCCTCTGGTCGTGTCCATCGCCACCGAGCGCGCCGCCCGCGGCGGCGTCCTGATCAAGGACCGCCTCGCCCTGGAGTCCATGCGCCAGGTCGACGCGGTGCTCTTCGACAAGACCGGCACCCTGACCAAGGGCGAGCCCACCGTCACCGGCGTGGAGCCGACCGGCGGCCTGAATGCCGAACAGCTTCTCGCCCTGGCCGCCTCCGCCGAGGCCGACAGTGAGCACCCCCTCGCCCGGTCCATCGTCACCGCCGCCAAGGAGAAGGGCCTCGCCGTCGAACCGGCCAGCGGGTTCACCTCCTCCCCGGCGGTCGGCGTCACCGCGACGGTGGCCGACCATGAGATCCGCGTCGGCGGACCCCGTCTGCTCGAGGAGACCGGCCAGGACGAGATCGGTGTCGCCGACGAATGGCGGGCAGAGGGTGCGATCATCCTGCACGTCCTCCGCGACGGCAAGGTCATCGGCGGTCTCAAGCTCGCCGACGAGGTTCGCCCAGAGTCCCGCGACGCCGTCGATGCGCTCCATCAGCTCGGCGTCGAGGTCGTCATGATCACCGGCGACGCGGAAGCCGTGGCGAACGAGGTGGGAAGAGAGCTCGGCATCGACCGGGTCTTCGCCGGCGTCCGCCCCGAGGACAAATCCGCCAAGGTCGACCAGCTGCAGAAGGAGGGCAAGAAGGTCGCCATGGTCGGCGACGGCGTCAACGACGCCCCTGCCCTGGCCCAGGCCGACGTCGGCATCGCCATCGGGGCCGGCACCGACGTCGCCATCGCCTCTGCAGGTGTCATCCTCGCCAGCTCCGACCCGCGTAGCGTGCTCTCGGTGATCCAGCTCTCCCGTGCCGCATACCGTAAAATGAGGCAAAACCTGTGGTGGGCTGCAGGGTACAACTTGCTCTCTGTGCCGCTCGCGGCTGGCGTGCTCGCACCCGTCGGCTTCGTCATGCCGATGTCAGTAGGTGCGATCCTGATGTCGATCTCCACCGTCGTCGTCGCGCTCAACGCCCAGCTGCTGCGTCGCATCGACCTCGCCCCAGCTGCCAGCACCCGCTCCGTCCTGGAGCACCAGAAGTGAAGGACACACCCGTGACCACTGAAACTGCAGCCGATGAGACCGGTACCGACGCCGGAGCCCATCGGCACGGCTACATCAGTGACAAGGACCGCTACCGCAACCGCATGAAGCGTATCGAAGGCCAAGCCCGCGGCATCACGAAGATGATCGACGACGAAAAGTACTGCATCGACATCCTCACCCAGGTCTCGGCCCTCACCCGCGCCCTGCAAGGAGTGGCGACCGGTCTGCTCGATGACCACCTCAAGCACTGCGTGCTCGACGCCGCCAAGAAAGGCGATGAAGACGCGGCCATCGCCAAGATCCAGGAGGCCACCGACGCCATCAATCGCCTCGTGCGCTCCTGACACCATCCGATTTCGTCAACACAGGGTGCCTCGGACCGGTGGGCCCCAGATCAGGACAAGGCTCTTGATGTCTCCGGGCAGGCGTGCTTTGCACGTCGTCGCGCCCTTGGCACCGGCGAACTCGGGATGCCTTCTGTCTAACCTGACGACATGAACACGTTCACCTGAGAAAAGAGTTGGGCATGCCACTTGCCATTGTTGCTCCGATCCAGTCCTCCAGGAGCCGCCTGAGGATCTGCGCGGCCTTGACCGGTCTGGCGACCAGCGCCGTCCTCCTGCTCAGCGGCTGTGCTGATGCGGGACCGTCCGCTGATGCAGGATCCGATCACTCACTGGTGGTCGAGCACAATCTAGACGGATTGAATGCTCGCGAGATCATCACGCGCCTCGACTCAACGAAGGTGACAGATCGCTCGTCTGAATTCATCGCGTCGATTGAACCCGACCAGCTTGTACTGACCGACGATCAGAACAATCAGACCACCGTGCCGATGCCAGAAGACGAGTTCTACGTCTCTATCGCCCCGTATCGCAGCCAGACTCACGAATGCTACTTCCACAGCCTCACGACCTGCACCGGCGAACTCGCCAATACTGACGTCCACGTCACCGTGGTCGAGGCGACGTCAGGGGAGACCCTCCTCGATGAAACGCTGACGACGTACGACAACGGATTCGTCGGGGTCTGGCTGCCGCGTGGAATTGACGCCACTCTCACTGTCTCAGCTGAAGGCCGCACCGCGAAAAAGGCCATCTCGACCCGCCCCGACGACCCCACCTGCTTGACCGGTCTTCAGCTGGCTTGAGGCCCAGGCCTCATGCTCCTCTTCAGCGCCGACAGATCAGGCGTCGAGACGTCCCATCCTTGGACTCCCACAGGGTCTCGGCGTCCCGATGTGAGGATTCGCCCGAGAGCCGGCTTCAGAGTCATCGCAGGGCATCACCAGACCGGGCTGAAGCCTCGTCGACCAATATCAACCAGTGCCAACTGAAGAGCACTACATCGCTCACTCTGTTTCACGATGTGCATTTCGGGGGATCCTCTCTGTCCAGGTCCTCACGCTCATACCTGCCGGTGCTGAGCCTCGCCGAGCTTCTCGAGCACTTGACCTGGATCGTCGATCAGTTCGAACACGCCACTCGGGCGTGTCCGACAATGCCGTCGACCACGCGAGCACAGCATTCAGGACCACGGCAGCCCAGTACACGATCGCGTACTCGTCGTACCTGCTCGCCAGGCCCGGCCATTGCTTCAGGTGCGCGTCCTGGCGCTCGATCACGTTCCGGCCCGTGTAAGCCTCCGAGTCCAGGCCCACGGGTCGGCCGCCGGCCGAGCCGCGGCGTCTGCGGTGGCCCTGCTGGTCAGCCGGTTGGGGAGGACGGCCTTGATGCCACCGGCGCGCAGATGGGTGCCGATCGCCCGCGAGGAGTACGCCCTCTCGCCCAGCACCGTCGACCAGCTGATGGGTCTTCGTGCTCAGCCCGCTCCGTGAGCGCCCGAGGCCGTGGTCGGCGGGCTCTTCACGCGGATTCCTTGTCGTTCGATCCAGCCCCCTGTGAGCCGGGTGGTGTTCCTCGCGTGCTGATGGGCGCGGGCGATCGTGGAGTCCACCGAGACCGACCAATCGATCACGATTTCGGCATCCGCTGCGGCGGTCAGTGTTGCCAGCACCGTGTCCCACGTGCCCTCTTCGGCCATGCGGCCGTGCCAGGTCCACACGACTCAGCCAGGGCCCGTAGATCTCGGGCAGGTCCCGCCAGGGGATCGATGCACCTGTACCGGTGGATGATGGCGTCGACCATCGTGACGGCATCGGCGAAAGGCCGGCCCTGCCGGCCTGTGGGGGCGTGGGAGAGCATCTGGAACCGGGACCGTGTCTTCGAGGGTGCCGGCCTTCCCCCGGCTTCATTGTCAGACACGCCCGAGGACCGTCTGGCCCAAGGGTTGGCCGGTCCCTGCACTGGGGGATGAAGAGCGGTCCTGCACCGGCTTCGGCCCCGGCGCCCACGACGACGGCGGCCCGCCGCCCTCCGTGCGGAGGGCGGCGGGTCGCCGTCGTGATGCCCGCGCGCGGGCTGTGTCCCGTGGATCAGGCCTTCGAGGCGATCTGACGGAGCACGTACTGCAGGATGCCGCCGTTGCGGTAGTACTCGGCCTCACCGGGGGTGTCGATGCGGACGACCGCGTCGAACTCGGTGACCTTGCCGTCCTCACCGGTGGCCGTGACCTTCACGGTCTTCGGCGTGGTGCCCTCGTTGAGGGCGGTGATGCCGGAGATGTCGAAGGTCTCGGTGCCGGTCAGGCCCAGCGAGTCGGCGTTCTCACCCTCGGGGAACTGCAGCGGCAGCACGCCCATGCCGATGAGGTTCGAGCGGTGGATGCGCTCGAAGGACTCGGTGATCACGGCCTTGACGCCCAGGAGCGCCGTGCCCTTGGCCGCCCAGTCACGGGAGGAGCCGGAGCCGTACTCCTTGCCGCCCAGGACCACCAGCGGCGTGCCCTGCTCGGCGTAGTTCTGCGCCGCGTCGTACACGTAGGCCTGCGGGGCGCCCTCCTGGGTGAAGTCGCGGGTGAAGCCGCCCTCCACGCCGTCGAGCAGCTGGTTCTTGATGCGGATGTTCGCGAACGTGCCGCGGATCATCACCTCGTGGTTGCCACGACGGGAGCCGTAGGAGTTGAAGTCCTTGCGCTGCACGCCGTTCTCCAGCAGGTAGCGGCCCGCCGGGGTGTCCGACTTGAAGGAGCCGGCCGGGGAGATGTGGTCCGTGGTCACGGAGTCACCCAGCTTGAGCAGGACGCGGGCGCCGGAGATGTCCGACACCGGGTCCGGCTGCATGGTCATGCCCTCGAAGTACGGGGGCTTGCGCACGTAGGTGGACTTCTCGTCCCACTCGAAGGTGGAGCCCGAGGGGGTCTCCAGGGACTGCCAGCGCTCGTCGCCGTCGAAGATCGTGGCGTACTGCGAGGTGAACATCTCGGTGTCGATCGACGCGTCGATGATCTGCTGGACCTCGGTCGGGTCCGGCCAGATGTCCTTGAGGAAGACGTCGTTGCCCTCCGTGTCCTGGCCCAGGGCCTCGTTCTCGAAGTCGAAGTCCATGGTGCCGGCCAGGGCGTAGGCGACCACCAGCGGCGGGGAGGCCAGGTAGTTCATCTTCACGTCCGGGTTGATGCGGCCCTCGAAGTTGCGGTTGCCGGAGAGCACCGCGGTCACGGACAGGTCGTTCTCCTGGATGGCCTCGGAGATCTCGGACTCCAGCGGGCCGGAGTTGCCGATGCAGGTGGTGCAGCCGTAGCCGACCACGTTGAAGCCGAGGTCGTTGAGGGACTCGCGCAGCCCGGACTTCTCGTAGTAGTCGGTCACCACGCGGGAGCCCGGGGCCACGGAGGTCTTCACCCACGGCTTGGACTTCAGGCCCTTGGCGACCGCGTTGCGGGCCAGCACGCCGGCCGCCATCATCACGGAGGGGTTTGACGTGTTGGTGCACGAGGTGATCGAGGCGATGGACACGGCACCGTGGTCCAGCTGGAACTGGCGGCCGTCCGGCATGGCCACGTCCACGAGCTTGGACGGGCGGCCCTCGCCGGCCTCGTCCTGCGTGGCGTAGTTGTGCAGGTCCTTGCGGAACTGGTCCTTGGAGTCGGTGAGCTCGATGCGGTCCTGGGGACGCTTCGGGCCGGAGATGGAGGGCACCACGGTGGACAGGTCCAGCTCGAGGTACTCGGAGTAGGCGACCTCGGAGGACGGGTCGTGCCACATCCCCTGCTCCTTGGTGTACGCCTCCACGAGGGCGACCTGCTCCTCGGAGCGGCCGGTCAGGCGCAGGTAGTCGAGGGTGACCTCGTCGATCGGGAAGATCGCGGCGGTGGAGCCGAACTCGGGCGACATGTTGCCGATGGTGGCGCGGTTGGCCAGGGGCACGGAGCCGACGCCCTCGCCGTAGAACTCGACGAACTTGCCGACCACGCCGTGCTGGCGGAGCATCTCGGTGATGGTCAGCACCACGTCGGTCGCGGTGGCGCCGGACGGGATGCTGCCGGTCAGCTTGAAGCCCACGACCCGCGGGATCAGCATGGACACGGGCTGGCCGAGCATCGCGGCCTCGGCCTCGATGCCGCCGACGCCCCAGCCGAGCACGCCCAGGCCGTTGACCATGGTGGTGTGCGAGTCGGTGCCGACGCAGGAGTCCGGGTAGGCGCGCAGCACGCCGTCGACCTCGCGGGTCATCACGGTGCGGGCCAGGTTCTCGATGTTGACCTGGTGGACGATGCCCATGCCCGGGGGGACGACCTTGAAGTCGTCGAAGGCGGTCTGGCCCCAGCGCAGGAACTTGTAGCGCTCGCCGTTGCGCTCGTACTCGATCTCCATGTTCCGCTCGATGGCGGCGTCGTTGCCGAAGGAGTCGATCTGCACGGAGTGGTCGATCACGAGCTCGGCCGGGGAGAGCGGGTTCACGCGCTCCGGGTCGCCGCCCAGGTCCTGGATGGCCTCACGCATGGTGGCCAGGTCCACGACGCAGGGCACGCCGGTGAAGTCCTGCATGATCACGCGCGCCGGCGTGAACTGGATCTCGGTGTCCGGCTGGGCGTTCGGGTCCCAGGCGGCCAGGGCCTTGATCTGGTCGGCGGTCACGTTGGCGCCGTCCTCGGTGCGCAGCAGGTTCTCCAGCAGCACCTTCAAGGAGTAGGGCAGCTTCTGCGCCCCCTCGACCTTGTTCAGACGGAAAATCTCATACTCGGCGCCCTTGACGTCCAGGACGCCCTTGGAGCCGAAGCTGTCGACGGTGGTCACGAGAGGACTCCTCTTCCCGCCCGGTTTCCTCCGGGCGCTCGTCCAGTGGGGGGTGGTCACCCGCGGCCGCGGACCGCGCCCCGTCCGGGACGGGCGTCGTCTGCGTCACAGGTGCCGCACTGCGTCCCAGGGTACCGCGCCGGTCCCGTGTGACGCGGGCATGGCGCGCGGCGGCCCGCAGGCCGCCACGCGGATGCCGGGTCAGATCTCGACGACGGCCGCGGCCGGGGCGCTCTGGGCGGCCGGCACCAGCACGGTCACCGACTCGAGGTGGTGGGTGTCCGGGTAGAGGTCGAACACGCGGGCGCGCTCCACCTCGTAGCCGCCGTCGCGCAGCCACGCCAGGTCGCGGGCGAACGAGGCGGGGTCGCACGAGACGTACACGATGCGGCCCGGCTCGAGCGCGAGGATGCGCTCGATCGCCCGCCGCCCCGCGCCCGCCCGCGGCGGGTCCAGGACGACGGTGTCCAGCGCGGCACCGCCGAGGCCGCCGTCCGCCACGGGACGCTCGGGGTACTTCAGCCAGCTGCCGAGCACCTTGTCCGTGGGGCCGTTGAGCACCGAGGCCTGCGGCTGGTCGTGCAGGTTGCGGCGGGCGTCCTTCGAGGCCTGGCGGGAGGCCTCCACCGAGTACACGCGGCCCTCGGGTCCCACGGCGTCCGCCAGGTACGCGCTGAACAGGCCGGCGCCGCCGTAGAGGTCGGCCACGACCTGGCCCGGCTCGACGCGCGCGTCCTCGAGCACCGCGTCCACGAGGGTGGCCGGGGCGTGCTGGTGGACCTGCCAGAAGCCGTCACCCGTGACGCGGAAGCGCTTGGTGCCGCCGCGCTCGGACTCCACGGTCTCCTCGACCCAGGTCTTGCCGGTGATGCGCTCGACCTTGACCGGCTGGAACTGCTTCGGGCCGGGCAGGGCCAGGCCGGTGGAGACGTCCACGCCGCACGCATTGGCCGCCTGGCGGATCCGGGTGCGCAGCCGGCCGAGCTTGACCTCGTCCGCCCGCGTCTGCGGGGTGGGCGTCACCAGCACGAGGGGGCGGGAGCCGGAGGCCGGCGTCGCGACGTCCACGCGGGCGGCTCCGGTGAAGTCCCAGTCCCACAGGGCGAGCGCATCGAGGGCCGGCACGCCGAGCGGCATGTTGCGCACGGGTAGGAGGGTCGCCGAACGGTAGGCGTGCATCGCGATGTGCCCCTGGGGGGTCACCGCGAACGCGTTCCGGGTCCGCCAGCGCTGGCCGGTGGGCTCGTCCTCGGAGCCGGCGAAGCACACCTCCGGCTCCACCGCGAGGTCGGCGATGCGGTGCACCGTGTCCCGGAAGACCTGGGCCTTGAGCCGGCGCTGGTGCGGGACCACGATGTGGCCGAACTCGGCGCCGCCCACGGGCGGGCGACCCGAGGCGTGGGCGCGCAGCATGTCCGCGAGCTTCCACTGGTGGATGCGGCGGAACTCGGAGGGCCGCAGCACCTCCACGACGTCGCCGCGCCAGAAGCGGGCCCCGTCCTCGGCCTCGGTCAGGGCCACCCGGACCTTCTCGCCGGGCACGGCGTGGCGCACGAAGACGACCCGCCCCTCGTGCCGGGCCACGCAGTGGCCGCCGTGGGCCATGGCCCCGACCTCCACCTCGATGGTCCTCCCGATCCCGGTGACGTCTGTGGACGTGTCGACGACTGCCATGTCTGGCTCCTCTCGCATCGCAGCGCGCTTCAGGTCTTGCCCTGAGCATCGACTGGTCAGATCATCATCATCCTTGCAGACCGATGCGGCTGTGTCGCCTCGATCGTGGGCGCGCCGTCGGACGGCGTCATCCGCCGCTCCCCGGGGGCGCCGGGGCGGTCAAGAGCCCTGGCCCTCGTGGACCTGCCACGGCACCGAGCCCACCATCACGCCCGGCTCCCGCTGCAGTCGCCGCGTCTGGCGGGTGGCGGTCCGGTTGTGCAGGAGCGTGCGCCAGCCCGGCCGGACCACGTACTCCGGGATGAACACCATGGTCAGGTCCCGCGGGGAGCGGCGTCGGTGCTCGCGCACATGCCGCACCAGGGGGGCCACCGTGTCGCGGTAGGGCGAGGCGATCACGGTGAGCGACATCGGCAGGCCGGCACGCTCCCAGGCGTCGATCACCTCCAGGGTGGCGGCGCGCTCGGCGTCCACGACGACGGCCTCGAGGGAGGACGGCCGCGACGCGCGGGCGTAGGCCAGCGCCCGCAGCGCCGGCCGGTCCAGCGTGGTCACGACGACCACCACGTGGACCCGCGAGGGCAGGGCCCGCGCGTCGTCCTGGGGGTCCGGTGCGAGCTCGCGGTCCACGTCCGCGTAGTGGCGGCGGATCCGCCCCATAACCAGCGAGCCGAGCACGATCGCCAGCAGCGCCACCCACGCGCCCTGCGTGAAGCGGGTGACCAGGACGACGACGCCCGCCAGCGCCGTGACCACCCAGGCCACCGCCGTGATGATCAGGCGCAGCCGGACGGCCGCGCGGGCCCGGGCGCCCGGTGTGTGCACGAGCCGGCGGCGCCACAGCCGCAGCATGCCGGCCTGCGCGAGCGTGAAGGCCAGCAGCACGCCGATGACGTAGAGCTGCACGAGCAGGGCGGTCCGGGCCTCGAAGAACAGCACGAGCGAGAGGGCCACGGCCCCCATCCCGAGGACGCTCCACGTGTGCACCAGCCGGTCGCTGCGGACCCTCAGCTGCCGGGGCAGGTAGCCGTCCTCGGCCACGCGCGCGGCCAGGGCGGGGAACGAGCGGAACGCCGACTTGGCCGCGAACAGCAGGAGCAGGGCGGTGGCCGCGATGGTGGCGACGGACAGGATGCTGCCCGGGCCGTACACGGTGTCCGCGAGCTGGGCGAGCACGGGGGCGGGGGCGCGGTCGGGCGTGACCTCGGCACCCGCGGCGTCCCGGAGGTTCTCCAGCTCCAGCCCGACGACGACGCCGGTGCGCTGGGCCAGGTGCATGACGCCCACGGTCAGCGCGCCGAGGGTGAGGGCCATCACGGTGAGCACCCACCGCACCGTGGGCACGGCCGGCCGGGCCATCAGGCGGGTGCTCGAGACCGGCACCTCGACGCCGGTGAGCAGCACCGATCCCGCGCTGAACGCGCGCAGGGCGAGCAGCGCCGTCGCCACGGTGCCGACGGTCCCGCCGACCCCGGCGCCCTCCTGCGTCCAGCCGGCCGTCGGCGCCGCGCCGAGCAGCCCACGGCCCTCCTGCCACAGGCCCGCCAGGACGAGCAGCGCGGTCAGGGCGACGAACACGCTCACGAGCACGGGCAGCACCCACCGGGACAGCCGCACCCCGCGGAGCGCGGCCAGCAGTACGCCCACGAGCGCGGCCGAGGCCACCAGCACGCGGCTGCCGACGGTGAGTCCGGGGGCCAGCGCCGCCACGAAGTGGGCGAAGGCGGCCACGGAGACCGCGGCGGTGAACACGAAGTCCAGCAGGAGCGCGGCCGAGGCGACGACGCCGGCCCTCGGGCCCAGCTTCATGCCGGCCATGTGATAGATGCCGCCGTGCGGAACGGCGGCGACCGCGGCGCGGAAGGACACGACGATGAGCAGCATCACCGCGACGACGGCCCAGCCGACGGCGGGTCCGAGCGCGAGCGCGGACGTGCCGGCCGCGACCAGGGTGAGGATGACCTCGTCCGGGGCGTAGGCGAGGGAGGACAGGGCGTTCGACGACGTCACGGGCAGCGCCCGCCACCGGTTCATGCGGGGCTCGTCGGCGGCGTGCGACGTCACGGGGCGACCGAGGAGGCCGCGGCGCAGGAGGGAGGACAGCGTGGCCACCGCACCACGGTACCCCCGCCGGGCCCGGACGCCGCGGCGACGCGGATGCTCCCGGACGTGCCCGCCGGATGCGAGGATGGAGCGCGCGTCGGCTCCCCGGCGCACGGAGCACCGCACGAGAGGCAGGGACGGGCATGGCCCACTACGTGATCGTCGGCGGCGGACGGGTGGGCACCCGGTTGGCGGCCGCGCTGGACGCGGCCGGTCACGGCGTCGCCCTCGTGGACCGCGACCCGCGGACCGTGGAGGGGCTGGCCCCCGGCTTCTCCGGCGAGCTCGTGGCCGGCGTGGGCTTCGACCGCTCCGCGCTGCTCGCCGCCGGCATCGACCGCGCGCAGGGCCTGGCGGCCGTGACCGCGGACGACAACACGAACATCATCGCCGCCCGCGTGGCCCGCGAGACCTTCCACGTGGACCACGTGGTGGCGCGCATCTACGACGCCGACCGGGCCCGGCTGTACCAGCGCCTCGGCATCCCCACGGTCGCCTCGATCCAGTGGACGGCCGACCAGGTGCTGCACCGGCTGCTGCCGGCCGGCACCGCCGACGCGGAGCACCGCGACGCCTCCGGCCGGCTGCTCGTGACCGAGCTGGTCCCCCACTCTTCGTGGTGGGGCCGTCGGCTGACCGACGTCGAGTCCACGGTGGGGATGCGCATCGCCTACCTCACCCGGCTCGGCGACGGCCAGCTGCCCCGGCCGGGCGACCGCCTGCAGGAGGGCGACGTGCTGCACGCCGTCTACCCGGTGGACCGCCGGGACCAGGTGGAGGCCGCCCTGCAGGGCGAGGCACGCGTGCCGGACGGCACGGACGAGGACGAGGAGGGACGGGCATGAGGGCCGTCATCGCCGGAGCCGGCGCCGTGGGCGCCTCCATCGCGCGGGAGCTGCACGCGCACGGCCACGAGGTGGTCGTCGTCGAGGCGCGCACGGACGCGGCCCGCAAGGCCGACGTCGGCGGCGCACGCCTCGTCCTCGGGGATGCGTGCGACCTGACCGTGCTCGAGCAGTGCGGCGCCCTGGAGGCGGACGTGCTCGTCGCGGCGACCGGCGACGACCGGGTCAACCTCGTGTGCTCCCTGCTGAGCCGCTCGGAGTTCGGCGTCGGCCGCACCGTGGCTCGCGTCAACAACCCGCTCAACGACTGGCTCTTCGACGAGTCGTGGGGCGTGGACGTGGCCGTGTCCACCCCCTCGATCATGACGGCGCTCGTGGAGGAGGCCGTGGAGACCGGGGACCTCGTGCGCCTGCTCAGGCTGGAGGCCGGCGGCGCGGCGCTGTCCGAGTTCCGGGTCCCGGCAAAGCACTGGCTCGAGGGCCGGCGCATCGGCACCGTGTCCTGGCCGCAGGAGGCTCCGCTCGTGGCGGTCGTGCGCGACGGCGCCCCCCGGCAGGCGTCGGCGGACGAGGTCCTGGAGGTGGGCGACGAGCTCTTCTTCCTGGCCGCCGGCTCCGCCGAGCCGGCCCTGCGTCGCCTCCTCGTCGGCGAGGGCCGCGCTCAGGGACGCTCGGAGGCGGCGGAGTCCGCCGGCACGCCGTCGTCCTGACCGGGCGAGCTGACGGACCAGGCGAGCCAGAGCCCCAGGGCATAGAGCGGCAGGCCCATCACCAGGCGGGCCACCCCGAGCGCGGTGACGGCGTCCCCGAGGTAGAGGGGCACCTGCACCGCCAGGCGCAGCGCGAACACGGCCACGAGGATCCAGGTGGCCGCGGCGTAGGCGCGGCGCCGACGCCGGTGGGCCCGCCAGCGGGTGCCCTCGGCGCGCACGAGGCCGAGCACCAGGCCCGCCGCGGGCCAGCCCACGAGGACGGACACCGCGAACGCGAGGCCGTAGGCGGCGTTGGTGACGAAGCCCCACAGGTAGTAGTCGCGGGCCTGGCCGGTGGTCAGGGAGACCACGACGGACAGGACGACGACGGCGAGGCCGGCCAGCACCTGGACCGGCGACTGGCGCTGGACGAGGCGCGCGACGCCCAGCACGAGTGCGACCGCGACGGCCGCCACGCCGGAGGGCCACACCTGCTGGGTGGCGACGTAGCCGACCATGTAGACGAGGGTGGGCAGGGAGGCCTCGACGATGCCGCGCCAGCCACCGACGCTGCCCAGCGCGTCGAGGCGGCCGCGCTCGTCCAGGCGGGCTCGAGACGGCAGGGGGCCGGCCCCGTCCGGGGCGGCGGTGACGGGGCCACGCGGCTCGGTCATGGGCTCTCCTCTCGGGGCCGTGCTCAGCGCGTGGCCTCGGGCGCGTCGACCAGGTCGAACTCGGGGTTGTGCAGGGTGGGCACGCCGTCCATCTGGGTGACGCGGCCGCGGACCGTCAGCCACTCCCCCGGCATGACACCGGGCACGCGGCGCCGCCCGTGCCAGACCAGCTGCAGCGTCTCCGCGGGCGCCATGCTCCCGGGCGCGGGCAGGCGGTCGGCCAAGACCGCGCGGAAGACGGTCGCCTCGTCCGCGCCGGGCAGTGTGACGGAGGCGATGACGCCGCGGCGCTCGATGCGGCCCGCGGCGCCGGTCGGGCGGGCTGCGACGGCGGGGCTCACCGGGTCTCCGTGATCTCCGGACCGCGCTCGGGCAGCGCGGTGGCCTCCGGTGCCGCGCCGTCCCCCGGGCCGGTGGCGGTGTCCGCGAGCACGTCCCGGCCCTCGTCCGGGGCCGGGCGGCGACGCTGCAGCGGGCGCGCGTTGGGAGGCGGACGCAGGGGCAGCAGCTCGCGCGGCGGGAGCGGCTCGTCGCCCCGCACCACGACCAGGTCGGAGAACACCTGTTCCAGCGGCTCGGCGGCCTCCGGCTGGAAGGCGGCCTCGCCGTGGAACACGCCGCGGACGAACCAGCGCGGACCGTCCACGCCCACGAACCGGGCGACGTTCCACCCCGGCGAGCCGTCCGGCAGCGCCGCCGGCACGCGCGTGAGGATCTCGATGCCGAAGCGGCCGGTCTGCTCCTGCACGGTCGCGTGGGCGGTGGTCGACAGGGAGTCGTGCAGCTCGGCGCGCAGGTCGTCCCACAGGCCCGTGCGGCGCGGGGCGCTGAACGCCTGGACCTGCAGCGCCGAGCGGCCGAGGCTGACGGTGGCGGCGACGATCCGCTTCGTCGCGTCCTCGACGTCGAGGCGCAGCTTCATGCCCTGGACCGCCCGCAGGCGCAGCGACCCCAGGTCGATCATGCCGGCGGGATCCGGGCGGGTGGCGACGTCGTGCGGACCGACGTCGGCTGCCTCCGGCGCGGCGGCGATCTCGAGGTCGCGCTCCTCCAGCAGCTCGGCCGGCAGGCTGACCTGCTCGTGGCGCACGGTGCGGTTGCGTCCGAAGATCACGACGTCCTCCCAGGGGTGTTGTCGGCGGTGAAGCCGCCGGTCGAGCCGAAGCCGCCGGCCCCGCGCTCGGAGTCGGGCAGCGCGTCCACGGGCTCGAAGCGGGCCCGCACGACCGGCTGCAGCACGAGCTGGGCGATCCGGTCGCCGCGGCGCAGCACGATCGGCTCCGTCGGGTCCAGGTTGATCAGGGGCACCTTGATCTCGCCGCGGTAGCCGGCGTCGATGGTGCCGGGGGCGTTGACGACGCTCAGGCCGTGGCGGACCGCGAGGCCCGAGCGGGGGTGCACGAACCCCGCGTGGCCCTCCGGGATGGCCAGCGCCACGCCGGTCGGCACGAGGGCGCGCTCTCCCGGGGCCAGGGTCACGTCGACGGCGGTGCGCAGGTCCGCGCCCGCGTCGCCCGGCTGCGCGTAGGCGGGCGGGGCCAGGCCCGGATCGAGGGCGTGCAGGGGCACGGGCAGCTCGGCGGAGTCGGTCACGAGGCCCGACCCTACACGAGCACCCGTCGGCCCGGGGCCGCGTCGAGGCGGCCGGGCGGGCGCCCTCGCCGGTGCCGCGCGGCGGGACCGGAGTCCGGATGTGGGAAGCTGGGACCCATGCGTGATCCCCAGCAGCACCCCGTCGCCGATGCCTCCCGCCGCGCCCCCGGGGGCGCCGCGGCGGGACCCGATCCGGTCCTGTTCGAGGAGCGGTTGACGCCCTCCCCGGGGGTCTGGGCCGTGGCGCTCATGCTGGCGGCGCTGACGATACTCGTGTTCGCGCCGATCGACCTCGGGGTGGGCATCGCGGCCGCCGTCGCGTTCTTCGCCGTCGAGGTCCTGATCCTGGTGGCCACCACCCCGCGCATCGTGGTGCGCGAACGCACCCTCCAGGTGGGCCGCGCCAGCATCGAACGGCACCACGTCGGTCAGGTCACGGGGTATCGCGGCGAGGACGCCCGGGCCCAGCGCGGCCCGCTGCTGCACGGGCTGGCCTTCGTGAACGTGCGCGGCTGGATCGCGCCCGTCGTGCGGATCCAGCTGACCGACGAGCGCGACCGCACACCCTACTGGCTGACCAGCACCCGGCGTCCGGAGGAGCTGGTCGCGGCCCTCGGCGGGACCATGGCCCGGCAGGAGGGGACGGCCGAGGGCCGCTGACCGCCCCGGCGGCGGGGGCTCAGCCCTCGCAGTCGGTGCAGTAGATCAGGCCGTTCTTCTCACGCGCGGCCTGCGAGCGATGGCGGACCAGGAAGCAGGAGGCGCAGGTGAACTCATCCGACTGGGCGGGCAGCACCCGCACCATCAGCTCTTCACCCGAGAGGTCGGCGCCGGGCAGCTCGAACCCCTCGGCGGCCTCCGCTTCGTCCTCGTCCACGACGGCGGACTGGGTGTCCGTGCGCCGTGCCTTCAGCTCCTCGATGGAGTTCTGGCTCAGCTCTTCCTCGTTCTTGCGAGGGGCGTCGTAGTCAGTGGCCATGGGGTTTCACGCTCCGCTGGTGGGGGACGGCACCGGGACCGGTGCCGGCACTGCGCGGGCGGCGTCGTGGGCGGACCACGCGTCACCGGCCTGCGCCGTTGCGCGTAGATTGTGCACCATGCCCGAACCCGTGCCAAATGTTGTCGGGCACGCTCGCCCAGGGCGGATTCGCGCGGGCGCTCGTCCCTCGCCCGGGCCGTGGTCTGCGGCACGGCGGCTAGGATCGGGGCATGCCCGGCCGGGCGTCCGCATGCCCGGTGACCAGAACACGATGTGGGAGGGACCACCGCCATGGCAGAGCTGCGACTGACCGGACCCACCGAGGACGGCGACGCGCTGCGCCTGTCGGGGCCCGAGGGCGAGGAGCACACGCTCCCCCTCTCCCCCTATCTGCGCCGGCTGGTCATCGAGGGCGCCGCGCCCGAGGACGGGCGACCGGCCGAGGACGGCCCCGCGGCCTGGCACGACATGACGGAGATGGACGTCCCCGGGGCGGACGACGAGGACGCCGAGGGACCGGTGGACGCGGCGACGCACGCCGACGATGCCGCGGCGGAGGACGAGCGGGCTCCCGAGGCGCCCTCCGGCCCGGCCCGGCCGGACGAGGACCTCGCGCTCACCCCGCGGATCGACCCGCGGCCCGTGGCCGACGACTCGACCGCGGACGGACCGACCCCGGCGCCGCTGACCGACCAGGAGTCCGTCAAGGCCGCCGCGACCCAGGAGGCCGTGCCCCTCACCCCCCGGGAGATCCAGCAGCGCATCCGTGCGGGCGCCTCCGTGGAGCAGGTGGCCCGGGAGAGCGGGAACGCGTTCTCGCGCATCCGCACCTACGGTCACCCCGTCTTGGCCGAGCGCGACTGGATCGCCCGGCAGGCCCGCGCCGTCGAGGTCTGGGTCGGCGGGCCCGACCTCTACTCGGACCTCGTCCAGGACGGCGGCCCCACCACGCTCGGCGAGCTCGCCGCGCACCGGCTCGCCGAGCTGGGCGTGGACGAGGCGAGCCTCGAGTGGGACGCGTGGCGCGAGGACCAGGCCGGCTGGACCGTGGCCGCCCGGTTCGCCGTGGCCGGTGCGAGGAGTCTGCCCACCCGCGAGGAGCCGCCGGCGCTCTGGACGTTCCGCCCGGCCGGACGCCACCTCGAACCCGAGAACGCCTGGGCCCGCGCCCTGTCCGAGGCGGAGGCCTGGGACCTGGTCCCCCGCGCCCCCGCGGCCGAACCGGTGACGGACGACGTGGACGCCGAGGACGCCGTGACCCCCGCGGGTGCGCACTCCCCGGCCGCCGACCGCGACGCCGATCTGCTGGAGATCCTGCGGGTGCGCCGGGGTCAGCGTGTGGGCGCGGACCTGGAGTCGGACGACGCGCTCGCGCACCTGATCGCTCGCGAGCACCAGGACCGGAGTCGGCGCGAGGCCGCCCAGGCGCCCGAGCGGCTCGCCCCGGTCGACGCCGAGGGGGCCCTGACGACCGCCGACGACGCCCCGGTCGTCGACGCGCCGGAACCGGCCGCCGAGACCGACCGCGCCGAGGACACTGCCGCAGACGTCGCGGACGCGGGTGTCGAGGACGAGGGGGCGGAGCCCGCGCCTCGCGAGCGTGCCGCGCGCCCTGCCATGCCGACCGTCACGCCGCGCCCCCGGGCCCGCTCGGCCGCTCGCCGCGCGTCCGTGCCCAGCTGGGACGAGATCGTCTTCGGCCGCAAGGGCGACTGACCCCGGCCCGGCCCCGGCCGCGGGGCGGGCTCAGCGGTGCCAGGTGAGCAGCGGGACCTCCCGCTCGGCGCGCGTGGGCGCGCCGTGCTGGCCCACCATCTCGAAGGCGTGCGGGGGCACCCGCCGGCCGTCGTAGAGGGCCAGATCCCCGTGCACGGCGACGAGCAGATCCCCGATGCGGGCACGGACCCGGTCCTCGACGACGGCGCCGAACCAGCCGGCGTCGACGGCCTCGTCCCGCGTGAGCACCCACGCGTGCGCCCCGTAGCGCTCGGCCCAGGTGCGCCGCACCCTCGCGCGCACGTCCGGACCCGCGTCGGACCGGAAGTGCAGCTGCACGAGGCGGGGCTCCCCCGCGGTGTGCGCGATCCCCTCGAGCAGCGCGGGGTCGGCGAGCTCCCCGGCCTCGTCCAGGGCGGCGTAGTCCACGCGGCGCGACGGCGGCACGTCGACCATGCCGTGGTCGCCGGTGGCGAGCACCACCGTCCCGGCGGGCACGCGGTCCACCAGGCGCCGCACCGCCGCGTCGATCTCCTCGAGGGCGTGCAGCCACCGTTCCGAGCCCACGCCGTCCCGGTGGCCGGCCTTGTCCAGCTCGTTGACGTAGAAGTAGACGAGCGTGGGCACGCGCGCGTCCTTCATCACGCGTTCGGCGGCCTGGGCGCGGGCGATCAGGGTGCGACCGGCCACGAACCGGCCGCCACGCAGCCCCGCCCGTGTCAGGGCCGAACGCTCGAAGGCGGGCAGCGAGACCGTGACGGCGTCCACGCCGGCCGCGGCGGCGCGCTCGAACACGGTGGGCTTCGGCTGCCACCCCACCGGGTCGGTGGCCTCGTCCCAGCCGCCCAGCTGATTGATCACCACGTCCCGGTCCGGGTCGAGCACGTCGTAGCCGGCCACGCCGTGCTCCCCGACGTCCAGCCCGGTGCCCAGGCTCGTGAGGGAGGCGGCCGTCGTGGTGGGCACGGCCACCTCGAGGACGCGGCCGCCGTCGGCCATCGCCGAGCGCAGCGTGGGGGCGTGGCCGCCGAAGCGCTTCAGCAGGGACCGTCCGAGGCCGTCCACCAGGGCGACGACCACGCGGCGGCCCGCCGGGACCGCGAGCGCGTTCTCACAGCCCGGGACACCGAGGGCGGCCGCGGCGGAGGTCAGGACGGAGCGCAGGGCACGGTCGGCGGGGACCACGCCCGCGGGGAGGGCGGGCCCCGTCACGTGGTGGCCGCCAGGTGGGCGCGGCGCAGGGCCCGGGCGAAGGCCAGGGCGCCGTCGACGGCCCCCTGCCCGTCGGCGTCGGCGGCGACGCGGATCACGAGGTCCTCGCGGGTGGCGGTGCCGGTGTAGCCGTGGTCGAGGTCGCACTGGGGGTCGGCGCAGCCGGCGGGCTGCAGGTCCAGTCGCTGGCCTCCGGCCCACATCAGCCCGAGGGTCATCTCGGCCACGGGGTCGGACGGCCGGAAGCGGGCGGGGTCGGCGTGGCCGGTGGTCAGGACCACGGAGCCGAGGGCGCGGACCGGGACCATCTCGGTGGAGACCTGGGCGAGGACCGCCTGGCCGGCCGGGTCGGCGGCGTGGTCGTCGAGGTGGACGGCCAGCAGGGTGTCCCCGGCGAGCACGAGGGCCGTGATGTGCCGGTGGATCTCCTCGTAGTCGAAGTGCGTGTCCACGTGGACGAGGTGCGCGTCCGGGGTGCGGCCTTCGAGCTCGACGGCGATGGCGTGCGCCACGAGGTCCGGGTAGAAGCCGGCGCGGACGAGCGAGGCGTCGAGGCCGCCGCTGCCGTCCAGGGTGCGGGCCTCGCGCTGCCGGCCCTCGGCCTCGGGGGCGTCGGGGCGGTGGTCGGGACGGCCGGGCTCGTGACTCCTGCGGAACGGGCTCATGTCCCCCATGCTACGGGTCCGGTGCCGGGCCGTCCGGGCCCGCTGTGGACGGCCCGGTCAGCGGCCGCGCAGCGCGCGCCGGGCCGAGTCGGTGCGGCGGGCCGCGTTGGCGACGTGCACCTCGGCCTGCAGCACCGTCACGCCCTCGGGGGCGGCCAGCACGGGCGCGAAGCGCAGGCGGGCGACCTGCGGCAGGTCGTCCTTGAGGACGCTGACGCGGCCCACGAGGTCCTCCAGCGCGGCGAGGTTGACGGAGGGCACCCCGCCGGTGCCGCGCAGCTTCACGGCGGCGCGGGGGGCGCGGACCATGCGGGCCACGTCCCGGTCCGTGAGCGGGGGCACGCGGTGCACCCAGTCCCCCAGCAGGTCCGTGGCGTCGCCGGCGATGCCGAAGGAGACCACGGGGCCCAGCAGCGGGTCCTCGAGCGCCGTGAGCATGCAGGCCTGGCCGGCGGGGGCCATGGCCTGGACCTCGAGCTCGCGCACGCCGAACGGCGCGAGCAGACGGCGCATGTGCTCGACGTTGCGGCGCAGGGAGTCGGCGTCCACCACGTTCAGGCGGACGCCGCCCAGGTCGAGTCGGTGCCGCAGGTGGGGGTCCACGGCCTTGAGCGCCACGGGGAAGCCGAGCCGCTCGGCGGCCGCCACGGCCTCGTCGGCGGTCTCGAACCGGGCCGAGGGCAGCACGGTGATCCCGTATTGGCCCAGCAGCGTCTCGGTCTCCTCGTCGGAGAGCCGGACGAGTTCGGTGCCCTCGGCACGCGCGGCGGCCGCCTCCACGAGCTCCTCGGCCTCGTGCGGGTGCAGGCCGGTCGGCTCGAGCGGCTCGCCGACCTCCTGGCGGCGCCAGTGGACGTAGTCCGCGAGCGCGCCGAGCACGGTCATGGCCTGCTGCGGCGACGGGTAGAAGGGCAGACCGGGCTGCAGGGAGCCGGGCTCGGCGTCGTCGTCGACGGGACCGGCGGCGCCGAGCGTGGCCCCGCGGTAGCGCGGGGAGACGACGTCGGTCAGGCAGCCGAGCACGGGGATGCGGGCGTCCCGGGTCGCGTCGGCGAGGGCGTGGGCCAGTCGCTCCGGCTCGTCGTCCGCCTGGTGCAGGCCGAGGCGGGCCAGCACCACGACGGCGTCGGCCTGCTCGTGGCGGACGGCGTCCCGGACGGCGGAGACCAGCGTCTCGGCGGGCGGGGCGATGCCCTGCTCGCTGCCGACGAGGCCGACGGTGGCCGTGACCTCCAGCCCGGCCTCGGCCGCGGCGTCGCGGCCCAGCCGGTCCAGGGCGAGGGAGTCGGCCACGAGGACGACGCGGTGGCCCGTGGGCAGCGGCTGGCTGGCCACGGCCATGAGGATGTCGAGCATGGCCTCGTGCGTGTGGGCCTCGAGCACGCCGGTCTGGTCGAGCATCGAGTCCACGGTGCCCTCGGGGGCCTGGGTGGTGCGGGTCTCGTGGCCCGGGGGCAGGAAGCGCCCGGTGACGTCGGAGCGGACCACCACGACGGGCTTGGTGCGGGAGAGCCGCCGGGCGATGCGGGAGAACTTGCGTGGGTTGCCGAACGACTCGAGGTACACACCGACGGCGGCGGTGTGGGGGTCCGCCTCGAAGAACTGCATGGCGTCGTTGCCCGAGACGTCCGCACGGTTGCCGGCGCTGATCGAGGTGGAGATCCCCACCCCGCGGCGCTTGACGCCGGCGGAGACCATGGCGCCGACGGCGCCGGACTGGCTGAACAGCCCGACGGGGCCGCGCTGGGCCAGGCCCGGGGACGGGGAGGCGTTGAGGCGGATCGCGGGGTCGGTGCGGACCAGGCCGGCCGAGGCCGGGCCGATCACGCGCATGCCGTGGGCGCGGGCGAGGGAGACCAGGCGGCGCTGGGCCTCGAGCCCCTCGGCGCCGGCGTCGGCGTAGCCCGAGGTGAGGACCACGAGGCCCTGGGCCCCGGCCGCGGCGGCCTCGGGGATGAGGGCCTCGACCTCGTCGGCGGGCACAGCGACGACGACGAGGTCGACCGGCTCGCCGATGTCGGCCAGGGAGCGGTGGGCGGTGAGGCCCTGGACGTCCTCGGCGGCGCGGTTCACGGCGTGGACGGCTCCCGTGAAGCCCGCCTCGAGGACGTGGCGCAGCACGAGCGAGCCGACGGCCTGCGGATCGCGGGAGGCGCCGACGACGGCCACGGACGCGGGCTCGACCAGCTCGGCGACGCTGCGGGACTCGGCGCGGTGCTCGCGGGACTCGACGACGGCGCGCCACCGGGCGGTGGGGTCGATGGGGAACTCGACGGCCACGACGCCGTCCTCGAAGCGGCGAGTCACCTCGAAGCCGGACTCCTGGAACACCGAGAGCATCTTGCGGTTCTCGGGCAGGACCTCGGCGGTGAAGCGGCGGATGCCGTTCTCGCGGGCGGCCACGGCGAGGTGCTCCATGAGGATGGAGCCCAGTCCGCGGCCCTGCGCGGCGTCGGAGATGTTGAAGGCGACCTCCGCGGCGTCGGAGTCCCCGTAGCGGTCGTAGCGGCCCACGCCGAGCAGTCGGCCGCCGCGGGTGATCACGAACGCCACCCGGTCCCGGTGGTCCACGTGGGTGAACCGGTCCAGGTCCTTGGCGCTCAGCTCGGACTTGTACGTGAAGTAGCGCAGGTAGATGGAGTTCTCGGACTGCCCGGCGTGCATGCGCTGCAGCTCGGCGGCGTCCTCGGGCGAGATGGGCCGCAGGTGGGCCGTCGCACCGTCACGGAGCACCACATCGGCCTCCCAGTGGGAGGGATATCCGCGGACGGCTTCGGTCTCACCCATAGGATCACTGTAGACAATCCCCGACGCCGTGAGGACTCCCCGACCACCATGATGGCCCGTTCATCCCGTTCCCGCCCCGCCGAGCAGGACGCCCCGCGCCCGCTGCCGCTGGAGCAGGAGAACATCGTCGACGTCGACGTCTCCGAGGAGATGGAGGCGTCCTTCCTCGAGTACGCCTACTCGGTGATCTACTCGCGCGCCCTGCCGGACGCGCGCGACGGCCTCAAGCCGGTGCAGCGGCGCATCCTCTACATGATGTCCCGCATGGGCCTGCGCCCGGACCGCGGCCACGTGAAGTCCGCCCGTGTGGTGGGCGAGGTGATGGGCAAGCTGCACCCCCACGGCGACGCCGCGATCTACGACGCGATGGTCCGCCTCGCCCAGCCGTTCTCCCTGCGCCTGCCCGTGGTGGACGGGCACGGCAACTTCGGCTCGCTCGACGACGGCCCCGCGGCCCCGCGCTACACGGAGGCCCGCATGGCCCCGGCCGCCCTGGCGCTCACCGCGGACCTCGACGAGGGCACCGTGGACTTCGTCCCCAACTACGACAACCAGCTCCAGCAGCCGGCCGTGCTGCCCGCCGCCTACCCCAACCTGCTCGTCAACGGCACCACCGGCATCGCCGTCGGCATGGCCACGAACATGGCCCCGCACAACCTGCGCGAGGTCGTGGCGGGCGCGCGCCACCTGCTCGCGGACCCCGAGGCGGACCTCGAGGCGATCATGGCCCACATCCCCGGCCCCGACCTCCCCTCGGGCGGCCGGATCGTGGGGCTCGACGGCGTCCGCGACGCCTACGCGACCGGCCGCGGCACGTTCCGCATGCGGGCCGCCGTCGCCGTGGAGCAGGTCTCCGCGCGGCGCACCGGCCTGGTCGTCACCGAGCTGCCGTACGGCGTGGGCCCCGAGAAGGTCATCGAGCGGATCAAGGCCGGCGTCGACGCGAAGAAGCTCAGCGGCATCGCCGACGTCGTGGACCTGACGGACCGCAAGAACGGGCTGCGCCTGCAGATCGAGCTCAAGTCCGGGTTCAACCCCCAGGCCGTGCTGGCCGCCCTGTACCGGCACACCCCGCTCGAGGAGACGTTCGGGATCAACAACGTCGCGCTCGTCGACGGCCAGCCGCAGACCCTGGGCCTGCTGCCCCTGCTGCGGGTCTACGTGGACCACCGTCTGGACGTGGTGCGGCGCCGCACCGGGCACCGCCTCGGCAAGCACCGCGACCGCCTCCACCTCGTCGAGGGCCTGCTGCTGGCGCTCGTGGACATCGACGAGGTCATCGAGATCATCCGTTCCTCGGACGACACCACGGCCGCGCGCACCCGCCTCATGGGCGTCTTCGACCTCACCCAGGTGCAGGCCGACCACATCCTGGAGCTGCGGCTGCGCCAGCTGACGAGATTCTCCCGCATCGAGCTGGAGGCCGAGCGCGACGAGCTGCAGGCCGCGATCGCCGAGCTCGAGGCGATCCTCGCCTCCGACGCGCGGCTGCGTGAGGTGGTCTCGGCCGAGCTGCAGGCCGTCGCCGACGAGCACGGCGACGACCGGCGCACGGTCCTGCTCGAGGCCGAGACCGCCGCGGCCCCCGCCGCCGGGCCCGCACCGTCCGGGCCCACCCCCGCCGGCGCCGCGGAGGCCGGGGCGGACCTGATGGTCCCGGACACGGCGTGCTGGGCCCTGCTCTCCACCTCCGGACGCCTGCTGCGCACCGCGGACCGCACGCCGATCGCCCCGCAGGGCCGGCGCCGCAAGCACGACGCCTTCGCCTCCGTGGTCCCGACGACGGCCCGCGGTGAGATCGGGGCCCTCACCTCCGCCGGCGCGCTGCACCGCCTCCAGGCGGTCGACCTGCCGGTGGCCGGCGAGCCGTCCGCGGCCCCCGCGATGACCGCGGCCGTCCCCGCCGCGGAGCTGGTGCCCCTGGCCAAGGGCGAGACGCTCGTGGCCCTGGTCCCCCTGGACGCCGTCCTGGCGCTGGGCACCGCCCACGGGGTCGTCAAGCGCGTCCGGCCGGAATGGCCCCTGAACCGCCAGGTCGTCGACGCCGTCGCCCTGAAGGACGGCGATGCGGTGGTCGGCGCCGCCCCCGCCCCGGACGAGGCCGACCAGCTCGTCTTCCTCACCCGCACCGGCCAGCTGCTGCGCTACGCCGCCTCCGCCGTGCGCCCCCAGGGCCCGGCCGGCGGCGGTGTCGCGGGCATCCGGCTGGCCGCCGGGGACACGGTGCTCGCGTTCGGGGTGGCCCCCGCCGCCTCCCTCACCGAGACCGGTGCGGACGCCGCCGCCCACCCACGGCCCGCCGTCGTGGTGACCGTGACGGACGGCGAGGCGGACGTGCTCGGCTCCGCCCCGGGCTCCGTCAAGGTCACGCCGCTCGGGGAGTATCCGGCCAAGGGCCGCGGCACCGGCGGCGTGCGCGCCCACCGGCTGCTCAAGGGCGAGAGCGGCCTCGAGCTCGGCTGGATCGGCGCTGCGCCCGCGCTCGCGGCCTCGCGGGCCGGGGTGGCCCGCGCGCTGCCGATCGAGTACGGGCGTCGGGACGGCTCGGGCGTGCCCGTGGACCAGCGCATCGAGGCCGTCGGTGCCGGCGCCTCCCCCGACCTCGTCTCGGCCCCGCCCGCCGAGGACGACGCCGTGGCCGTGTCCGCGGACTGATCAGGGGGCCTCAGCAACCGACCCGCACAGGGACGTCACCGTCCTCGAGCAGCCTGCCGTCATGGGTGACGATCACGACGATCCTGTCTGCCAGAGCCCGGCGCAGATCCGTGATGAGGGCGCGTGCCTCGTCGGCGTCCACGTGTGCGGTCGGCTCGTCCAGCAGCACGACATCGGCGCGGGCCACGAGAGCCCGGGCCACGGCCAGGCGTTGACGCTGCCCGCCCGAGAGCCGCTGCCCGCCAGGGCCGACGCGCGTGTCCAGGCCCTGCGGTGCCGCGGCCAGCCACGGACCCAGTCCCACCAGCTCGAGCGCGGCGGTGAGCTCTGCGTCGGACGGGGCGTCCGCGACGCCGCGGGCCAGGGCGAGGTTGCCGCGCGCCGTGGAGTCGAAGATCAGGGCGTCCTGCGGGGTCCAGGCGACCCGGGCCAGCGCCGTCGCGTCCGGGCGGACCGGGTCCGGCTGGGGCGTCGGGGGCACGGTCTCGAGCGTGTACCGGCCGGCGGTCAGGGGCAGGAAGCCCAGCAGCACGGCCAGCAGGGTCGACTTCCCGGATCCGGAGGGCCCGGTGACGACGGCGACGTCCCCGGGGGCCAGGTCGAGCTCCAGGTCGGTCCACAGCGGCGGCGCACCGGGGTGGGCGAAGGCGGCCTCGACCAGGCGCAGGCGGCACACCCGTGCCTCCGGCTCTGCGGCCTCCGCCGGCTCAGGCGGCGCCGCGGCAGCTCCGCCCTCCTCCGGGCCGAGCAGCTCGCCGGTCGCCCGCGCCCGATCCGCCAGGGTGCCCCAGTGCTGGGCGGCGGCGGCCAGCGCCCCATAGGGCTCGGCCCAGGAGAGTGCGAGCAGCACCACCAGGGCCGCGACCGGCGCTGAGGTGCCGGTGTGGGCCGCCGCGGCCGCCGCGGCCACCGCGATCCCCCCGGAGGCCGCGACCGCCAGCGCCCGGCCCCCGCCGGCGGCCCACGCGGCCCGACGGCGGGGACGCTGCAGCCGGTCGTCCAGCACCGCCAGTCCCCTCAGCGCAGGCTCGGTCAGCCCCAGCCCGCGCAGGTCCCCGGCCGCGTTCAGCACGGCGGCCACACGGTCGACGAGCGCGCCCTGCCCTCGCACCTGGGCCGCGGTCTGGCGGCGGTCCAGGACGGCGACCAGCGCGGGGATCACCACCAGGGCGACCGCCCCGGGCACCAGGGCCACGACCGCCAGCTCCGGGGCCAACGCCCAGGTCAGGGCGGCGGTGGCCAGCCAGGCGAGCAGGGCCGCCGGGGCAGGCACGAGCACCCGGGGCACCGCGTCCCGAAAGGCGTCCACGTCCGAGACCAACAGGGACAGGGCGCCGTCGGTCCGGCCCACCCGCCCCCACAGCCGGGGTTGACGGCCCAGCGCGTCCCACAGGCGCAGCCGCAGCTCCGTGGCCCAGCCGAACACGGCGTCGTGGGTGGTCAGCCGGTCCAGGTAGCGGAACACGGCCCGGGACAGGCCGAACCCGCGCACCAGCACGATCACGGCCAGCAGGTAGAGCACCGGCGGCCGCGTCGAGGCGGTGACGATCAGCCAGCCGGACAGTGCCGCCAGCAGTGCCGCGGACACGTGGGTCCCGGCGGCCCAGCCGATGCCGGCCCAGAGCTTCGGTTGCCGCCACGGCAGCAGCCGCAGTCCGGCCCGCAGCGAGACCTGTCGCGGGGTGACCGGCTCCGGCCGCGCACGCCCCTGGGCGGCGGCGACCGGCATAGCCGTGGCCGGGGATCCGGCGGTCGGACCGGCGCCGGGGGCCAGCCGGACGATGGCGTCGGCGGCCGTCAGCAGGGTGGGATCGTGGGAGGCGGCCAGCACGGTGCACTGCGGCGTGCTCAGCCCGGGCACCGCACCGGAGGGCAAGGCCGCGAGGGTCTCGACGACGACGGCGGCGACGGCGCCGTCCAGGTGGGCGGTGGGCTCGTCCAGGAGTACGAGCCACGGGCCGGTCCCGTCCGCGGCGTGCAGGCGGGCCAGGAGGCGGGCGACCGCGACCCGCCGGCACTCCCCCGGACTCAGATCGGCCGGGTCCCGCTCCTGGAGACCCTCGAGCGCCACGGCGGCCAGCACGGCGGAGCGAACGGGACCGGGCAGCGCACCCCCGGCGGCCAGGTCCAGTTCGCCGGCGACCGTGCGCTCGGTCAGCACGGGGTGCTGCCCGATCCAGAGGGTGCGTTCCGTGTCGACTCCGGCGACCCGGCCGGTGGCCTCGGCGGCGTCCTGGCGCAGCAGGCCGGCCAGCAGACGCAGGACGGTGGACTTGCCGGTGCCGGAGGGCCCGGCCAGCGCGGTCAGGCGACCCGGGAGCGCGCTGAGGTCGAGCCCCCCGAGCACCTGCCGTCCGGCCAGCCGAACGCTCAGGTCCCGAATCACGACGCCGCCGTCCCGGTCCGGCCCGGAGGCCGGCCCGAGCGTGTCGAGCACGGGGGCCGGGACGGGGGCGTCGGCCGCGGCCCGGGCGCGGGACTCGGCCTCGCGGCCGTCCTCGGAGGCGTGGAAGGCCGCGCCGACCTCCCGCAGCGGCAGGTAGAGCTCGGCGGCGAGGATGAGGACCACCAGGCCGTCGAGAAGCGCCATCTGCCCGTTCACCAGGCGCAGTCCGATGAACACCGCCATGACGGCCACGGACAGGGAGGCGATCAGCTCGAGGGCGAGACCGGAGAGGAATGCGGTGCGCAGCGTGACCATCGTGGCCGCGTGGTGCCGCTGGGAGACCTCCTGCAGAGCGCGGCGCTGGACGCCGGCCCGGTGGAGTCCGACGAGCACCGGCAGGCCGCGGGCGAGCTCCAGCAGGTGCCCGGCCAGCCGGTCGAGCCCGTCCTGGGCGGCATCGATGCGCTCCTGGGTGTGGCGGCCCACCAGGATCATGAACAGGGGAACCAGGGGCAGGGTGATGGCGGCCACCACGGCGGAGACGAGGTCGTGGGTGAGGATCCACACGCCCAGGGCCGCCGGGACCACGGCGGTGGCGGCCAGCGCGGGCAGGGCTTCGGTGTAGTGGTCGTCCAGGCTCTTGAGGCCGTGGGTGACCAGGACGGCATCGGCGCCGGAACGGGGGCGTCCGCCGTCGGCGGCGGCCAGTCGTTGGGCGACGACGGCGGCCCGCACCTGCTGCTGGGCCCCCAGCGCGGCGCGGCGGCCCACCACGCGCTGCCCCGCCTCCGCCAGGGCACGCAGGGCCACCCCGGCCGCCCCGAGCAGCACGGGGCCGCTCAGGGTCTGCGCGGCGGGCACAGGGCCCACGGGGGCCGGCGGGTGGAACAGCAGGTCGAGCAGCCGGGCGGAGTCCTCGGGGTCCAGGGTCATCGCCAGGCCGGTGATCAGCCGGGCCAGGGATTCGGCGAGCAGGATCCAGCCGAGCGCACGCAGCACGGCGAGGGCCAGCAGGGCCGGCAGGGCCCGAAGTGCGGCCGGGGTCATCGGGGGCCGGGCCCGACGGGTCGGGCCCGGAGGCGGCCCGGCCGCCGAGGCGGAGCGCTCGACGGCCGGGGCGGCGGGGCGGCTGGGGCTCACAGCGGCTCCACCAGGTGGGCCTCCGGGATGTGGGTGTCGGCCAGACGGCGGCGGAACATCCAGTAGGACCACCCCGTGTAGGCCAGCACGATGGGCACGAAGATCAGGGAGATCACGGCCATCAGGCCCAGGGTGTACGGGCCGGAGGAGGCCAGCTGAGCGGTGAGGCTGAACTGCGGGTCCACCGTAGAGGGCAGCACGACCGGGTACTGGGTGACCATGATCGCCGTCCACGCCAGCACCAGAACCAGCGTCAGGGACGTGAAGGCCAGGCCCTCGCGGCCGGCCCGGGCGGCCACCACCGACGCGGCCACCGCCACGACGGCCAGCACCAGCAGCGCCCAGGTCCACGGGCGGTCGCCGCGGGCCACCACGAGCCCTGCCCAGACCAGCAGCGGCAGCACGGCCAGCGGGGTCCACGTGGACAGGAAGCGGGCGGCCGACCGGCGGGGGGCGCCGTCGGTCTTCAGGCCGATGAACGCCCACGCCTGCGCCAGGGAGAAACCGACCACGGCCAGACCACCGAGCAGCGCCGGGCCGGTCACCCACACGAAGGGGCCGCCCACCCGGTCCCCGTTGGCGTCCAGCGGCAGGCCGGTCGTCGTCAGCACGAGCAGCACGCCGGCCATGAAGGCCGCCAGGAACGAGCCGATGCCCAGGGTCCAGGTCCAGATCTCCCGGCCGGCGTCGGTGGCGGCCTTGCCGCGGTACTCGATGGACACCGCCCGCAGGATCAGACCGAACAGCATCACGAGCATCGGCAGGTACAGGGTGGAGAACACCGCCGCGTACCAGAACGGGAAGGCCGCGAACATCGCTCCGACGGCGGTGATCAGCCACACCTCGTTGCCCTCCCAGACGGGGCCGATGATGTTCAGCAGCACCCGGCGCCGTGGCTCGTCCCGCGCCCAGAAGCGCACGAGCATGCCGACCCCGAGGTCGAAGCCCTCGAGGGCCAGGTAGCCGAGCCAGAGCACGGCGATGATGACGTACCAGTAGACGGGAAGGACCTCAGCCATGGTCGTGCTGTCCTCTCTGCGAGCGGGTCAGTAGGCGAACGCGAGCACGTCGTCGCGGTCGCGCTTCTGTTCATCGGAGTGCTCGGCGGCGGTGAGCTCCGGCATGGCGGCCGGGACGCCGCCGCGGACGAACCGGGTCAGCAGGAAGACCTCGACGCCCAGCAGCACCGCGTAGATCCCGACCAGGACGATCAGGGACACGAGGACCTCTTCACCCGTGACCCCGGGCGAGACGGCCGCGGCGGTGAACATGTACACCTGATCCACGCCCATCGCCGGGTTCGGGTACACCACGAACGGCTGCCGGCCCATCTCGGTGAACACCCAGCCGGTCATGTTCGCCGCGAACGGCGCCCCGATCGAGGCCACGGCCAGGCGCATCCAGCCACGGGAGGCCGGGACGGTGCCGCGGCGGGAGAACCACAGCGCGCCCAGTGCCGCGAGCGCGCCGAGTCCGCCGAAGAGGATCATGAGCCGGAATCCCCAGTAGGTGACCTCCATCAGCGGCAGATAGGAGATCTCGCTGCCGGCGCGGTCGCCGTAGAGCTCGGAGTCGGGCAGGTGCGTGCCGTACTTCTGCTCGAACTCCGGCAGCAGGGTGTTGATGCCGCGCACCGGCGTGGTGAAGTCCTCGTACGCGAGGTAGGAGAGCAGGCCCGGCACCTCGATCACGCCCTGGACGTCCTCGCAGGTGGTCGCTCCACCCGAGCGCACATCGCCGAGGGTGAGCACGGAGAACGCGGTGCCGTCGTGGCAGGCGGCCTCCGCGGCGGCCATCTTGGTGGGCTGGAAGTGGATCATCTGCTGGGCCTGGGCATGGCCGGAGAATGCGGTGCCGACGAAGCCGATCAGGGCGACGGCCGCCCCGGCGCGCAGCGAGGTGAGCCAGACGCGGTGGTCGGTGCGGTCCCGGGCGGCGGTGCCGGCGTCGCCGACGACGACCAGGCCCGCCTCGTCCACGACGTCGATGCCGTCCCGGCGGCGCTTCCACAGGTGGTACCAGGCGATCCCCACGAGGAAGCCGCCGGCCACGGCCCAGGAACCGAAGATGGTGTGCGGGTAGTGGGTGAGGACGATCGGGTTGGTCAGCACGGCGCCGAGGTCGTTGAGCACCGGGCGGCCGTCGACGACCTCATAGCCCACCGGGTGCTGCATGAAGCCGTTGGCCACCATGATGAAGTAGGCCGAGAGGTTGATCCCCAGCACCGCGCACCACAGGGCGGCCAGGTGGAGTCTGCGCGGGATCCGGTCCCAGCCGAAGATCCAGATGCCCAGGAACACCGATTCCAGGAAGAACGCGATGAGCGCCTCGAGGGCCAGCGGCGCCCCGAAGACGTCCCCGACGAACCGGGAGTACTCCGACCAGGCCATGCCGAACTGGAACTCCTGCACCAGCCCGGTGGCCACGCCCATGATGAAGTTGATCAGGAACAGCTTTCCCCAGAACTTCGTCATCCGCAGGTAGTGGTCCTTGCCCGTGGCGACCCAGAGGGTCTGCAGGACGGCGACGACGAGGCCGAGTCCGATGGTCAGCGGGACCATGAGGAAGTGGTAGACGGTGGTGATGCCGAACTGCCACCGTGCGAGTTCGAGGGGATCCACGAGGCTGCGCTCCTGAGACAGGCGTTCGACCGCGACAACGCGGTCGCTGGATACCACCACCCTAGTCCGTCGGACGTCGTGACATCGCCGGACGGCGCCGGGCCGACGACGCCCTGACCGTGTCCGCGGACTGTCCCGGCCGAGGCGACCCTGTTCGCCTCGGGCCGATCGAGGCCTCCGACGGGCGCCCCGCCCGACCCCTCCGATACAGTGGGCTGTCGTCTCACCGCAGGTGAGCGCCCCCTCCCCGACCCCCGCAGATTGGTCCTGGTGACGAACGTGTCCGGCAACGCCAGCTACGAGTACTCCCGCGCCGCCCTCCTGGCGGTCACCGAGGTGGAGGCCCCCGTCGAAGTCACCTCGCAGGACCTCGACGACCAGCTGGCGGAGGTGCTCACCCGCCTGCGCCTGCCCGGCTCCCTCCTGGAGCGGGTGGCCGGTGTGCGCAGCCGACGGAACTGGGACGAGACCGAGGACTTCCAGGAGGCCGCCGCGCGCGCCGGCGTCGCGGCCCTGGAGCAGGCCGGCGTCCCGCGGGAGCGGGTGGGCCTGCTCGTGAACACGTCGGTGACCCGGGCCACGCTCGAGCCCTCCGTGGCCGTGCGGATCCACCACCTCATGGGGCTGCCCACCTCGGCGACCAACTTCGACATCACGAACGCGTGCCTCGGGTTCGTCAACGGCCTCATGCTCGCCTCCACCCTGGTGGACGCCGGCCAGATCGACTACGCGGTCGTGGTCGCCGCCGAGGACGCCTCGAAGGTGCAGGCCGCCACCGTGGCCAACCTGCACGCCGAGACCACGCACCGCGGCAACTTCATGGAGCAGTTCGCGTCCCTGACGTTGGGCTCCGGGGCCGCCGCCGCCGTCGTCGGCCGCATCGAGGACCACCCGGACGCCCATCGGATCGTCCGCGGGATCACCCGCGCCGGCACCGACCACCACGGCCTGTGCGTGGGCGACCACCACGGCATGTACACCGACTCCACCGCCCTGCTCAAGGACGGTCTCGAGCTCGTGATGGACGCGTGGCACGACGTCCCGGCGGAGTGGGCGTGGCCGCAGGCCGACCGGTTCATCACCCACCAGGTCTCGCAGATGCACACCGACGCGATCGCGGAGTCCGCCCACCTGGACCCGGCGCGCATCCCGACGACGTTCCCCACGCTGGGCAACGTCGGCCCGGCGTCGCTGCCCATCACCCTCGTGCGGGAGATGGACGCCCTGGAGGACGGGGACACGGTGGTCTGCCTGGGCGTGGGCTCGGGCCTGAACACCGCGATGCTCGAGATCGAATGGTGAGCTGAAGGAGCCAGAGCTCCCCGCCGCCCCCGCCGCCCTGCCGCCGGCCGACCGACTGCCCGGCTGGGACCCGGCGTGGTCCCGCCTCGTGGAGATCCGCTCCGCCGCGGACCCGGAGGGGACCGTGCGGACGCTGCACGTGGCGGACACCGGACCCGTGCTCGCGGCGGCCGGGGCGGAGATCGTCGGCACGATCGTGGCGGTGCACGGCAACCCGACGTGGTCCTGGCTGTGGCGGTCCCTGCTCGCGGAGACCGTGCGCCGGGCACGCCGGGGCATGGCCGCGTGGCGCGTCGTGGCGCCGGACCAGCTGGACATGGGCTTCTCCGAGCGCCTCGCGCACGCGGGCTACCCGTCCGCCGCGTCGATGGGCCGTGCCGGCGACACCTACCGCACGCTGGGCGGCCGCATCGCCGACCTGGACGCGCTGCTGGCGGCTCTCGGGCTGCGCGACCTGGCAGCCACCGGCCACCCGCTGATCACGCTCGGCCACGACTGGGGCGGCGTCGTGTCCCTCGGCTGGGCGGCGCGTCATCCGGAGCTGGTGGCCGGCGTCGCGACCCTGAACACCGCGGTCCACCAGCCCGAGGGGGCGCCGATCCCCGCCCCGCTGCAGGCCGCCCTCGCCGGGCCCGTCCTGCCGGCCTCCACCGTCACCACGGACGCCTTCCTCTCCGTGACGACCTCCCTCGCCACGCCGGCCCTCGACCGCGAGACCCGGGCGGCCTACCACCTGCCCTACGACGCGGCGGCCCGACGCGGCGGCGTCGGCGGCTTCGTCGCGGACATCCCGGCCGACCCCGGCCACGGCAGCCATCCCGAACTGCAGCGGGTGGGCGAGGACCTCGCCTCCCTGGGCCGCACCGACGTGCCCGCCCTCATCCTGTGGGGCGCCGACGACCCGGTCTTCCTGGACCGCTACCTCGACGACCTCCGCGACCGCCTGCCCCGCGCGCGCGTGCACCGTTACGAGCAGGCGGGACACCTGCTCGTGGACGACCGCGACATCACCGCGCCCCTGCTGCAGTGGGCCCAGCTGCTGCGTGGCGGCCAGCTCTCCGACCCCGCCTCGGGGCTGCCGGGCCCCGTCCCGCACGCCACCACCGACGCGGCCGCCGACCCGGGCCTGGAGGTGGACCTCGGGGAGGAGCCCGGAGCCCGCGATCCCGGGGTGGTCCGGCTCTGGGACCACCTGCGCGACTGGGGCGCCCCCGGCTCGGACCACCGCGAGTACACCGCGCTGGTGGACATGGCCGGCGCCCAGGCCGGCCGCTCGCTGGTGGGCACCGCCCGCCGACCCGTGGCCGTCACCTGGGGTGAGCTGCAGGAGATGGTCTCGGCCATCGCCACCGGGCTGTGGGCCGCGGGCATGCGGCCGGGCGACCGGGTCGCCATGCTCGTGCCGCCGGGTCGCGACCTGTCGGCGGCCCTGTACGCCGTGCTGCGCGTGGGCGCCGTCGCCGTGGTGGCCGACCAGGGCCTCGGCGTCAAGGGCATGACCCGGGCGATGAAGTCGGCCCGCCCCCGGTGGATCATCGGCCGCACCCCCGGGTTGACGCTCGCCCGTGCCCAGTCGTGGCCGGGCACCCGGATCTCCGTGACCGAGCCGGGCGCCGCCCAGCGCCGCCTGCTCGACGTCTCCGACTCGCTCTACGCGATGGTGGACCGCCACCGCGACCCGGCCGCGGGCGACGCCGTCGACGAGCACGGCACCGTGCTGCCCGAGCCCGCCCTGGACGCAGACGCCGCGGTGCTGTTCACCTCCGGCTCCACGGGCCCGGCCAAGGGCGTCGTGTACACGCACGAGCGGCTGGGCCGCCTCGTGGCGCTGATCTCCCGCACCCTGGGCATCCGCCCGGGCGGGTCCCTGCTGGCCGGCTTCGCCCCGTTCGCGCTGCTCGGACCCGCCCTCGGCGCCGCGTCCGTCTCCCCGGACATGGACGTCACCCAGCCGGCCACCCTCACCGCGCAGAAGCTGGCCGACGCCGCGATCGCCGGGCAGTCGAGCGTGCTGTTCGCCTCCCCCGCCGCCCTGGCGAACGTGGTCGCGACCGCCGACGGGCTCGACGCTCCCCAGCGCGAGGCGCTCGACGCCGTGCGGCTCGTGCTCTCGGCCGGCGCCCCCGTGCACCCGCAGCTGATGCGGCAAGTCTCGGACCTCATGCCGAACGCCCGGGTCCACACGCCGTGGGGCATGACCGAGGGGCTGCTGCTCACGGACATCGACGGCGACGAGGTGCAGCGCCTGCGCACCGCCGACGACGCGGGCGTCTGTGTGGGCTCCGCGCTGCCCACGGTGTCCCTGGCCATCGCGCCGCTCCTCGAGGACGGCAGCGCCGACGACGTCATCCTCGACCCCGCGCGGGGCCACGGCGTCCTCGGCGAGATCGTGGTCAGCGCCCCCCACCTGAAGGACCGCTACGACGCGCTCTGGCACACCGACCAGCAGAGCAAGCGCGACGGGCTGTGGCGGCGGGACGGCCGGGTATGGCACCGCACCGCCGACGTCGGCCACTTCGACGCCGAGGGCCGCGTCTGGCTCGAGGGTCGGCTCCAACACGTGATCACCACGCCCGAGGGCCCGGTCGGTCCGGGCGGGCCCGAGAAGACCGTCGACGCGCTCGGGCCGGTGCGGCGCAGCGCCGTCGTCGGCGTCGGGCCCCGGGGCACGCAGGCCGTGGTCGTCGTCGTGGAGGCGGCCGTGCCGGCCACGCGCCCGGCGCGACGCCCGGGTCACCACCGCGACGGCCGACCCAAGCAGGGCCTCGCCCCGACCGCGCTGGCCTCCGCCGTGCGCGCGGCCCTCGAGCCGCTGCCGGTGGCCGCGGTGCTCGTGGCGGATGAGATCCCCACCGACATCCGGCACAACTCCAAGATCGACCGCGCCCGGGTGGCCGACTGGGCGGAGGCCGTGCTCGCCGGCGGGAAGGCGGGTGCGCTGTGAGCGGCTTCGGCTACGACGTCGGCCTCGACGCCGCCGGCATGCCCGACCTCGTCGAGCGCCTCGAGTCCCGCCGCGTCCTGGTGACCGGCGCCTCGGGGCTGCTGGGCGCGGGCGTCGCCCGGGTGCTCGCCGATGCCGGCAACGACGTGACCACCCTGCAGCGGCGTCCCTCGGGCGTGCCCGGTGCGCGGGACGTGCGCGGGTCCGTGACCGACCCGGCCGCCGTCGAGGAGGCCCTGACCGGCGCGGACACCGTGGTGCACGTGGCCGCGAAGGTGTCCGTGTCCGGCCCCGAGCACGAGTACGAGGCCGTGAACGTCGAGGGCACGCGCATCCTGCTGCACGCCGCGCAGCGCCACGGCGTGCGACGCTTCGTCCACGTCTCCTCCCCCTCCGTGGCGCACGCCGGCGACTCCATCGTCGGTGAGGGCGCCGGAGCCGCCAGCCCCGAGCACGCGCGCGGGCCCTACGCCCGCACGAAGGCGGCGGGCGAGCGTCTGGCCCTGGCCGCCGACCGCGACGACTTCCGCGTCCTCGTGCTGCGCCCCCACCTGATGTGGGGGCCCGGGGACCTGCAGCTCACCGACCGGATCGTGCAGCGTGCGCGGGCCGGGCGGATGCCCGTGCTCGGCACGGGCGCTCCCCTGGTCGACACGCTGTACACGGCCAACGCCGTCGAGGCCGTGGTGGCGGCCCTGTCCGCGGCGGACGTGCACCACGGCGAGGCCCTCGTGGTCACCAACGGCGAGCCGCGACCGGTCGGTGAGCTGATCCGCCAGATCGCGCTGGCGGGCGGTGCCGCGGAGCCCGAGCGCCGCGTCCCGGCGGGCCTGGCCCGGCGCGCCGGCGCCCTGATCGAGCGGGCGTGGGAGCGGGACCTGTTCGGGCTGCGGTCCCGGGGCGTGGGCTCCGACGACGGCGAGCCGCCGCTGACCGAGTTCCTCGCCGAGCAGCTCTCGACCGCCCACTGGTTCGACCAGCGGCGCACCCGGGAGGTCCTCGCGTGGACGCCGACCGTGAGCATCGACGAGGGCCTGCACCGCGTCGCGGCGTACTACCGCGACCGCTGACGTCCGCCGCGGTCGGCACGGGCGCCCGCCCAGGGCTTTCGTTCGGGAAACGGCGGCGACTGCGCCGCCGTCGCCTCGGTGCCCGCCGTTTCCCGAACGACGACGCTCCTGGGGCCGCCGTTTCCCGAACGAAAGTGGGGGGTCAGGCGTCGATGCGCTCGCGGTCCAGCTCGTCGGCGTGGGAGACGATGAAGTCCTTGCGCGGGGCCACCGCGGAGCCCATGAGCAGGTCGAAGACGCGCTCGGCGGCCTCCACCTCGGCGATGTTCACGCGGCGGAGCATGCGGTGGCGCGGGTCCATGGTGGTCTCGGCCAGCTGGTCCGCGTCCATCTCGCCCAGGCCCTTGTAGCGCTGGATCGGCTCGCGGTACGAGCGGCCCTCCCGCTCCAGGCGGGCGAGCGTCGCGTGGAGCTCCTGCTCCGAGTACGTGTAGATGACCTCGCGTTCCTTGACGCCGCGGGTCACCGCCTCGATCCGGTGCAGCGGCGGGACGGCCGCGTACACGCGCCCGGCCTCGACCATGGGCCGCATGTAGCGGAAGAAGAGCGTCAGCAGGAGGGTGCGGATGTGGGCACCGTCCACGTCCGCGTCTGTCATCAGCACGACCTTGCCGTAGCGGGCCGCATCCAGGTCGAAGCTGCGCCCCGCGCCGCCCCCGACGACCTGGATCAGCGCCGCGCACTCGGCGTTGGCCAGGATGTCCGAGACGGAGGCCTTCTGCACGTTCAGGATCTTGCCCCGGATCGGCAGCAGGGCCTGGAAGTCGGAGGACCGGGCCAGCTTGGCGGTGCCGAGCGCCGAGTCGCCCTCGACGATGAACAGCTCGGAGGAGGCGACGTCGTTGCTGCGGCAGTCCGCCAGCTTGGCCGGCATCGTCGAGGTCTCCAGGGCGTTCTTGCGCCGCTGGTTCTCCTTGTGGGTGCGCGCGGAGATGCGCGACTTCATCTCGGCGACGACCTTCTCCAGCAGCGTGTGCACCTGCTGCTTCTGGGCGCGGGCCGTGGAGGTGAGGCGGGCGGTCAGCTGCTTCTCCACCACTTGGGAGACGATCCGCCGCACCGCGGAGGTGCCGAGGATCTCCTTGGTCTGCCCCTCGAACTGCGGCTCGGCGAGCCGCACCGTCAGGACGGCGGTCATGCCGGCCAGCACGTCGTCCTTCTCCACCTTGTCCGACCCGGCCTTGAGCCGGCGCGCGTTGGCCTCCACCTGGGCCCGGAACACCTTCAGCAGTGCCGCCTCGAACCCGGACTGGTGGGTGCCGCCCTTGGGCGTGGCGATGATGTTCACGAAGGACCGGAACACGGTGTCGTAGCCGACGTCCCAGCGCAGGGCGACGTCCACCTCGCACGTGCGCTGCACATCCTGCATGGAGGTGCGCCCGTCCTCGCCGAGCACCGGGACCCGCTCCTTGAAGGTGCCGGAGCCCTGGATCCGCCACACGTCCGTCACCGGGGTGGCGGGCGTGAGGTGCTCCACGAACTCGGAGATGCCGCCGTCGTACTGGAAGACCTCCTCGACCGGGCCGTCGGCGCCGGGCGTGCCGGGTCGGCGGCGCAGGTCCTTGACTGTGATCCGCAGGCCCGGGATCAGGTAGGCGGTCTGGCGCGCCCGCGCCTGGAGCTCCTCGGCGGAGAACGTCGCGTCCTTCACGAAGATCTGCTCGTCCGCCCAGTAGCGCACGCGCGTGCCGGTCTGCCCGCGCTTGGCCTTCCCGACGACGTCCAGCGGCGAGGCGTCCGTGGACGGCTCGAACGGGGCGGCCGGCGACGGGCGCGACCCGTCCTGGAAGCGGCCCGGCTCGCCGCGCCGGAACGACATCTGGTGGACCTTGCCGCCGCGCAGCACCTGCACGTCCAGGCGCGAGGACAGGGCATTGACCACCGACGCGCCCACGCCGTGCAGGCCACCCGAGGCGGCGTAGGAACCGCCGCCGAACTTGCCGCCGGCGTGGAGCTTGGTGAACACCACCTCGACACCGGACAGGCCGGTGCGCGGCTCCACGTCCACGGGGATGCCGCGCCCGTTGTCCTCGACCTCGACGGAGCCGTCCGGATGCAGGGTGATCTCGATCGACTGCCCGAAGCCGGCCAGAGCCTCGTCCACCGAGTTGTCGATGATCTCCCAGAGGCAGTGCATGAGGCCGCGGGAATCGGTGGAGCCGATGTACATGCCCGGCCGCTTGCGGACGGCCTCGAGCCCCTCCAGCACGGAGAGGTGGCGGGCGTTGTACTCGGTGTTCGCGGGCACGGGGCGGGCCTTTCGGTGGACGACGGCGGCCGGTCCAGCCTACTCCGCGGGCCGGACACGCCAGGGTTCGGGCCGGACGTCCCTGGGCAGCCCGGCCCGGCTGCTTGCGTACGCGGGTGGCGAAACGCGGGTGCGGGGCGGGCGCGCGGGGAAGTTCCCTGCCATCCTTGCTGTTCCATGGGACAAGAGGAGGACCGACCCGCCCCACCGGCGTCGTCGCCCTCCAGCCCCGAGAGACCCGAGGAGGACACCATGTCCATCACCGCCGTGGCCGAGCCGGCCGCCCTCACCCGTTCCGACCGCTGCGACCGCTGCGGCGCGCAGGCCTACGTCCGCGCCGTGCTGCACTCGGGCGGTGCCCTCCAGTTCTGCGCCCACCACGCCCGCGCCGTCGAGGACGCGCTGCGTCCCCAGGCCGCGCTGTGGCAGGACGAGACGGACCGCCTCACCGCCGGCGCCTGACGCGCCCGGCATGACGAAGGGCCGGACCCCCGCGGGGGTCCGGCCCTTCATCATGCCGCTCCGACTCAGTCCAGGTAGTCCCGGAGCACCTGCGAGCGGGAGGGGTGACGCAGCTTGGACATGGTCTTCGACTCGATCTGGCGGATGCGCTCTCGTGTCACTCCGTAGACCTTGCCGATCTCGTCCAGCGTCTTGGGCTGGCCGTCGGTCAGGCCGAAGCGCATGGCGACGACGCCGGCCTCGCGCTCGGAAAGGGTGTCCAGCACCGAGTGCAGCTGCTCCTGGAGCAGCGTGAAGGAGACGGCGTCCGCGGGCACCACGGCCTCGGAGTCCTCGATCAGGTCGCCGAACTCGGAGTCGCCGTCCTCGCCGAGCGGGGTGTGCAGGGAGATGGGCTCGCGGCCGTACTTCTGCACCTCCACGACCTTCTCCGGGGTCATGTCCAGCTCCTTGGCCAGCTCCTCCGGGGTGGGCTCGCGGCCGAGGTCCTGGAGCATCTGCCGCTGCACGCGGGCCAGCTTGTTGATGACCTCCACCATGTGCACCGGGATGCGGATGGTGCGGGCCTGGTCCGCCATGGCGCGGGTGATGGCCTGACGGATCCACCACGTGGCATACGTGGAGAACTTGAAGCCCTTGGTGTAGTCGAACTTCTCGACGGCGCGGATCAGGCCGAGGTTGCCCTCCTGGATGAGGTCCAGGAACAGCATGCCGCGACCGGTGTAGCGCTTGGCCAGGGAGACCACCAGACGCAGGTTGGCCTCGAGCAGGTGGTTCTTGGCCTTGCGCCCGTCCGCGATGATCAGCTGGATGTCCCGGCGCTCGCGGTAGTCGTCGGAGGCCTCGTGCTGCACGACGTGCTCGGCGTAGAGGCCGGCCTCGATGCGCATGGCCAGGTCCACCTCCTGCTCGGCGTTGAGCAGGGCGACCTTGCCGATCTGCTTCAGGTAGTCCTTCACCGGGTCCGCCGTGGCGCCCGCCACGACCACCTGCTGCACCGGGGCGTCGTCCTCGGAGTCGTCCATGACGAACGCGCCCTTGGACTGGGCCACCTTCTGGCCTGTGGCGGCCGTCGTGCCGGTCACGGCCTCCGCGTCCATCGCCGGACGCTCCGGAGCGTCCGAGCCGTCCGCGTCCTCATCATCAGAGTCTTCGGTGGCGGTCTCGTCCGCCACCACGTCCTCCTCGACGGCGTCCGCGGCCTCGGTGCGCTCGCGCGCCTGGACGAGCTCCTCGTCGTCCTCGGCCTGCTCGGCGGAGGCGGCGGACGCGGTGGCCTTCTTGCCCCCGGTCGTGGCGGTCTTCTTCGCGGCGGTGGTCTTGGCCGTGGCGGTGGTCTTGGCCGCGGTGGGCTTCCGGGTCGCCTTCTTCTTGGCCGTCGGCGTGGCAGCGGTCTTGGTCGCCGCCGACTTCGTCGCGGTCGTCCGCGTCGTGGCGCCCTTGGTCGTGGCGCTCTTCGTGGCTGCCGACTTCTTGGCTGCCGACTTCTTGGCTGCCGTGGAGCGGGTGCGCGTGGTCGTGGCCTCGGAGGCAGTGGTCTCCTTGCCGTCCTGCACACCGCTGGTCGTCGAAGTGGTCACTCGAGGCCTTTCCGTCTCGTCCGCGGCCACCCGCGGATCCTTGCAGTCCATAGACACGTGACCCTGTCAAGTCGCGGCCTCGGACGACCGACGTCGTCCGGGCCCGCCGACTGCAGGGTCCGTGAGTGCCAACGACGGCTGAGACCGATCTATTCCGAACCCGGGAAACGGGCTGCGGTCGGCCGTGCCGTCGTGAAGCCGCATCATTCTCTCATGGGCGGCCACCGTCGGGCCGCCACGCGGTGGCCGGGTCGGTCGCCCAGCCTGCGACGCACCCCGCGGCCACGATGCGTCGCAGGACGGAGACGAACGGGTCGCCGGGACTCAGCGCCGCCGCCGCGGTCAGGTGGGCGTCCGCGTCGGAGCCGTGGCCGCGGGCCCAGCCGACCCACCCGGCCAGTGCCAGGGCCTGAGCCGCCACGGCCGGCGTCGCGACGGGCACGAGCGCGCGCAGCCCCGCCCGCAGGGCGTCCAGCCGGTCCCAGGCCGGCGCCCGGCGCGAGGCCGCGGTGAGGATCCGTTCCTCGTCCCCCGGATCCCCCGTGGCCGCGCCGGACGGCGCGGCGGCATGGAGCAGCAGGCCGTCGCGCCAGGCCGGACGCGTCAGCGGCGAGCCCAGCACGGCGGGTGCGGGCGCACCGCGGCCACGCGCCGTGCCGGTCAGCACCGGCTCCCACTGCGCCAGCCACGCGCGGCGTGCCGGGGGCGCGTCCTGCTCGGGCGGCCGCCACCGCGCGTCGTCGGGCCGGGCCGCGGCGGGACCACGACGCGGGACCGGGTCGGACACCGCCGCGCGGTCCCAGACCGAACCGCGGGTCATCAGGTGCAGGGACAGCGGCGCGGCTCGGGGGTCGAGGGTGCCCTCCTCGGCGATGCTGCTCCCCCACCAGGGGCGCGCCCGTCCGTGCGCGCACGTCCAGGCCGCGGCCAGGGGGCGACCCGCGGACGCCAGGGCGTCGTCGAGCGCCGCGGCCCAGCCGGGACGGGTCAGCGTGGCTCGGGCGCCGTCCGGCAACGCGAGGCAGAGCGTCGCGTCCGCTGCCGCGTCCCGCCGGCACACCTCGGCCACGGCGCAGGCCCAAGCGTCGACGTCGACCTCCTCGGGAGGCAGATCGACCCGCACCACAGCGCGCAGGCGCCCGTCGTGCAGGGTGAGGAGGACGAGGCTGTCCTCGGGCAACCGCCCGAGGGCGTGGCCGACGTAGGCGAGCAGGTCCTCCGGGCCGCGGGCCGGCAGGACGGGGGCGTCGAGCGAGGTGGGGGCTTCCATGCCGCCACCCTCGCCGACCGGGCCCCCGCGGTGGAATCAGTCCCCGTCGTCGGTGGACGGACGGCCGGGTCCGTCCTCCTGTGCAGGAGCGGACCCGCCGCCGGCGTCCCGCGCGGCGAGGTACGCCTCGACGGCGGAGGCGAGTTCGTCGCCGTCGGGCAGGCCCTGCTCGGTCTCGAGCAACGACCGCTCCTGGTCCTCGGCGTTCTGGTCGTAGTTGCGCTCCAGGCCGGCGATCATCTGCTGGATCTCCCCGGACCCGGAGACCTGGCGCTCCAGCTCGGCCTCGATGTCCCGCGAGGCGTCTCGCAGGTCGTCCGAGGGCAGCATGAGCCCCATGGCGGCCCCCGCGTACTCGAGCGCGGCCACGGCCGCCTGGGGGAAGGACGCCTCGGCCACGTAGTGCGGCACATGGACGGTGTAGCCCGCCGTCGGCAGGTCCGCCTCCTCGGCGCGCAGCTCGAGCATCTGCAGCAGCCCCGCGACGATGTCCGCCTCCGGGCTCCAGGTGGACAGCCCCTCGACGGCGTCGGCGCGGGACCCGTGCGTCGTGACCCCGAGCCGCCGCGTGTGCGGCACGGGCAGCGGGGCCGCGTCGAGGAAGGTGAGCGAGTCCACCTCCCACTCCTGCGCGAGGCCGAGCACGGCCTCCGTCACCGCCTGCCACCGGAAGTCCGGCTCGGGGCCGGACAGCAGCAGGAAGGGGTGGCCGAGCAGGTCCTCGACCAGCTGCACCTCGAGCGCGGGCAGGCGCAGATCACGGTAGCGGTCCCGGTCGAACCGGAGCCGGGGACGCCGGGCGCGGTAGTCGAACATCGAGTCGACGTCGAAGGAGACGACGGTCCGATGGGTCAGGTGCTCGTGCAGCGCGGCCCGCACCTGCCGAGCGACCCGGCCCGCGTCCATGTGCCCGGTCAGGGCCACGAGCATGCCCAGGCCGGGGGGCACGGGCGCCCCCTCATGACGGGTGTACAGCGGCGCGGCGTCCTGCACGTCTCGTTCCCCTTCCGGTGGTCCGTCTGCGGGAGAGTCGTCCCCGCCGCCCGGATGGCGACGGACGCACATCCCTCCCTGTCCTCTGGCGTCAGTCAACCACGGCACGGCACCCTCCTATTCCGCGCCCGCGCGCCCTGGACGGGCGCGCGAGCCCTCTGACTAGGATGACGCGGGACGGCCCGGCCCACCCCGCCGGGCGCATCCCCCCACCGCCGGAAGAGAGGCCCGTCCGTGATCACCCTGGACCGCCCGACCCTGACCGCCCGCGCCCTGGAGGACCTGACCGCCTCCGCCCTCGTGGTGGGGGTGGGCACCGGTCCGGACGGCCCCGTGCTCCTGACGGACGCGCTGCCGGCCGAGGCGGCCACCGCCCTCGAGGCCTCGTTCGAGCTGCTGGGCGTGCGGGGCGCCGAGGACGAGGTCCACCGCCTCCCGGGGCTGGGCGGCGTGCCGGTGCCGCTGCTGGTCCTGGCCGGCGTCGGCGGTCTGGACGACGACGGCGAGGCCTCGGACGAGTCCCTGCGCCGCGCCGCTGGGGCTGCCGTGCGCTCCCTGGCCGGCACCGACGCCGTGGCCCTGGCCCTGCCGGCCGACACCCCGGCCCGACTGGCCGCCGTCGCCGAGGGCGCCGTCCTGGGTGCGTACGCCTTCACCGCCCAGAAGTCCGAGCGCGCCCGCGCCGAGGCGGACTCGTCCCGTCCCGTCCGCGAGCTCGAGGTCGTCACCCCGCTCGCCGCCGCGGACGCCGACCCCGTGCTGCGCCGGGCCGCCGTCGTGGGCGACGCGGTCTGCGCCGTGCGCGACCTGGTGAACACGGCCCCCTCGCACCTCTACCCGGCCACGTTCGCGGACGCCGTCGCGGAGGACCTCGCGGACTCGTCCGTGAGCGTGGACGTGTGGGACGAGGACCGCCTGCGCGCCGAGGGCTTCGGCGGCATCCTCGCGATCGGCCAGGGCTCCTCCCGCCCGCCGCGGCTCGTGCGCATCGAGCACGCGCCGGCCGACGCCGCCGCGCACATCGCGCTGGTGGGCAAGGGCATCACCTTCGACACGGGCGGCATCTCGCTGAAGCCCGCCGCCTCGATGATGACGATGAAGTCGGACATGGCCGGCGCCGCCACCGTCTTCGCCGTCGTGCGCGCCGCCGCGGCCCTGGACGTCCCTGTGAAGGTGACCGGCTGGCTGGCGCTGGCCGAGAACATGCCCTCGGGCACCGCCATCCGCCCGTCCGACGTCATCACGATGTACGGCGGCAAGACCGTGGAGGTCATGAACACGGACGCCGAGGGCCGCGTCGTCATGGCCGACGCCCTCGTGGCGGCCACCGACGAGCGACCCGACGCGGTGCTCGACGTGGCCACCCTCACCGGTGCCCAGCTGGTCGCCCTCGGCGTGCGCCACACCGGCGTCATGGGTGACGACGCGCTGCGCGACGAGGTCGTCGCCGCGGCCGACGCCGCCGGGGAGCTCGCGTGGGGCATGCCCCTGCCGGAGCAGCTGCGCGCCTCGCTCAATTCGCGCGTCGCGGACATCTCCAACATGGGCGACCGCTTCGGCGGCATGATGACCGCCGCCACCTTCCTGCGCGAATTCGTCGACGCCGGACGGCCGCAGGACGACGACGCCGCACGGACCCCCTGGGCCCACCTCGACATCGCCGGCCCCTCCTTCAACGAGTCGGCCGCGTACGGCTACACCCCGCAGGATGCCACCGGCGTGATGGTGCGGACCCTGGTGGGTCTCATCGAGGGGCGTGCCCGGTAAGGTTGGTCCCGATGTCCACCGCGTCCCCCGGCCGCGCGGCCCGCCGCCGACGGCCGGGGATGACGGTGACGCACCACCACCACGATCCACCGATCCCAGCACCAAGGAGCAACACCGTGGCCGACAAGGCAACCGCTCAGGAATTCGACGTCCTCGTCCTCGGCGGTGGCTCCGCCGGGTACGCCGCAGCCCTGCGTTCCGTGCAGTACGGCAAGTCCGTCGCCCTCGTGGAGAAGTCCAAGGTCGGCGGCACCTGCCTGCACTGGGGCTGCATCCCCACGAAGGCCTACCTGCACGCCGCCGAGGTGGCCGACGAGACCCGCAACGCCGCCAAGTTCGGTATCAACGCGACCCTCGAGTCCGTGGACATGGCGAAGGTGCGCGACTACAAGGACGGCATCGTCGCCGGCAAGCACAAGGGTCTGGCCGGCCTGCTGAAGATGCGCAAGGTCCAGGTCATCGAGGGCGAGGGCAAGCTCGTCTCGAAGAACGAGGTCGAGGTCGACGGCACCCGTTACACGGCGGAGAACATCGTGCTGGCCTCCGGCTCCGTGGCCAAGACCATGGGCCTGCCCATCTCCAAGAAGATCATGACCTCCACGGAGGCCCTCGAGCTGGACTACACCCCGAAGTCGGCCATCGTGCTCGGCGGCGGTGTCATCGGCTCCGAGTTCGCGTCCCTGTGGAACTCCTTCGGCGTCGACGTCACCATCATCGAGGGCCTGAAGACCCTGGTCCCCAACGAGGACCCGGCGATCATCAAGGTCCTCGAGCGCGAGTTCAAGAAGAAGGGCATCAAGACCAACCTGGGCACGTTCTTCGACAAGGTCGAGGAGACCGACTCGGGCGTCAAGGTGACCCTCGCGGACGGCAAGGAGTTCGAGGCCGAGGTCTGCCTCGTCGCCGTCGGCCGCGGCCCGAACACCGAGGGCCTCGGCTACGAGGAGCAGGGCGTCAAGATGGACCGCGGCTTCGTCCTCACCGACGAGCGTCTGCACACCGGCGTCGGCAGCATCTACGCCGTGGGCGACATCGTTCCCGGTCTGCAGCTGGCGCACCGCGGCTTCCAGCAGGGCATCTTCGTGGCCGAGGAGATCGCCGGCAACAAGCCGATGGTCGTCGAGGACATCAACATCCCGAAGGTCACCTTCACCGAGCCGGAGATCATGTCCGTGGGCTACACCCAGCCCAAGGCGGAGGAGAAGTTCGGCAAGGACAACGTCGAGGTCGCCGAGTACAACCTGGCCGGCAACGGCAAGTCCTCGATCCTCGGCACCGGCGGCATCATCAAGATGATCCGCCAGAAGAACGGCCCGATCGTGGGCGTGCACGGCATCGGCAAGCGCATCGGCGAGCAGATCGGCGAGGCGCAGCTCATCGTGAACTGGGAGGCCTACCCCGAGGACGTCGCCCAGTTCGTGCACGCGCACCCCACGCAGAACGAGGCCCTGGGCGAGGCCGCCATGGCCCTGTTCGGCCACCCGCTGCACAGCTGACCCACCGCACTGACCATCCCGGGCCCGTGCGTCGGGCCCACCTCGCAACCCCGGGTGGGCGCCCCCGGCGCCCACCCCTCATGAGGAGCATCGGAACCATGTCTGAAACCGTGAACCTGCCCGCCCTGGGCGAATCCGTCACCGAGGGCACCGTGACCCGCTGGCTCAAGGCCGTCGGCGACGAGGTCGCCGTCGACGAGCCCCTGGTGGAGGTCTCCACCGACAAGGTCGACACCGAGATCCCGTCCCCCGTGGCCGGCGTGCTCGAGGAGATCCTGGTCGAGGAGGACGACACGGTCGAGGTCGGCGCCCCGCTGGCCACGATCGGCGACGGCTCCGGCGGCGGCTCCGCCGACGCGTCGGAGGACGACGCCGCGGCCGAGGAGCCCGCCGTCGAGGAGGCGCAGCAGGACGACGCCCAGCAGGAGCCCGCAGGCGAGCCGGCTCCGGAGGAGCGCGCCTCCACCGACCAGGGCTCGGACGGGGCCCCGTCGGCCGGCGGCGAGGCCTCCGAGGTCACCCTGCCCGCGCTGGGCGAGTCCGTGACCGAGGGCACCGTGACCCGCTGGCTGAAGTCCGTCGGCGACGAGGTCGAGGTCGACGAGCCGCTGCTCGAGGTCTCCACCGACAAGGTCGACACCGAGATCCCCTCCCCCGTGGCGGGCACCCTCCTGGAGATCCGTGCGGAGGAGGACGACACCGTCGAGGTGGGCGCCGTCCTCGCACTCGTCGGCTCCGGCTCCGCCGGCGGCGGCTCCGCCCCGTCGGAGGGCTCCTCCGGTCAGGACGAGGCGTCCGCCGAGGAGATCGAGGACAAGGCGACCGAGGCCGAGGCCCCCGAGGAGACCGAGGAGGCCGCCGAGGCCGCCGGCGCCGAGAAGTCGGAGAAGACGCCGGAGGCGTCTCCGTCCGAGGAGGCCTCCCGGCGCGAGTCCGCTGAGCGCGACTCCGCGCAGGCCGAGTCCGCCGAGGCGCCCTCCGCCACCGAGCCCGGCCAGGGCTACGTGACCCCGCTGGTGCGCCGCCTGGCCCACCAGAACAACGTGGACCTGTCCACGGTTCGCGGCACGGGCGTCGGCGGCCGCATCCGCAAGCAGGACGTGCTCGCCGCCGCGCTGGCCTCGCAGGCCGCCGCGGGCGGGTCCGAGGCTCCGGCCGAGCAGGCCTCCGAGGCTGCCGCCCCGTCGTCCGCCCCGGCCGCTGCGTCCGCCCCGGCCGCGAGCTCCTCCGTGGACCCCTCGGTCCGCGGCGAGGTGGAGAAGGCGCCGCGCATCCGCCAGGTCATCGCCCAGCGCATGCGCGAGTCCCTCGACCTGTCCGCCCAGCTGACCCAGGTGCACGAGGTGGACGTCACCCGCATCGTGCAGCTGCGCAAGAAGGCCAAGGCCTCCTTCCAGCAGCAGGCCGGCGTGAACCTGACGTACCTGCCGTTCATCACCAAGGCGGTCGCCGAGGCCCTCAAGCAGCACCCCAAGCTGAACGCGTCGTTCTCCGAGGACAACAAGGAGATCACGTACCACGCGTCCGAGGACATCGCGATCGCCGTGGACACGGAGAAGGGGCTGCTGGTGCCCGTCATCAAGGACGCCGGCTCCCTGAACCTGACGGGCCTCGCCCAGAAGATCGCCGACGTGGCCGAGCGCACCCGCACGAACAAGATCTCGCCGGACGAGCTCTCGGGCGGCACGTTCTCGATCACGAACATCGGCTCCGTGGGCGCGCTGTTCGACACGCCGATCATCAACCAGCCGCAGGTCGCGATCCTGGGCATCGGTGCGATCGTCAAGCGCCCCATGGTGGTGACCGACGCGGACGGCAACGACTCGATCGCCATCCGCCACATGATGTACCTGTCCCTGACCTACGACCACCGCCTGGTGGACGGGGCCGACGCGGGCCGCTTCCTGACGACGCTGCGTCAGCGTCTCGAGGGCGGCGAGTTCGCCAACGAGCTGGGTCTCTGACGGAAAGGGAGAAGGACTGTGGATATCCTGCACAGCATCCTGGTGGCCGTGCACATCGTGTCCGCCGCAGCGATCGTGGGCGGTTGGTTCGCGCACTTCCGCAACCCGACCGTCACCACCTCGCAGTGGTGGGGCTCCGTGGGCATGATCGTCTCCGGCGTGGTGCTTTTCGGCCTCGCCATGAGCGGGGAGCCGAACCACATGAAGCTGGGCGTCAAGTTCCTGATCGGCGTCATCGTCTTCGTGGCCGCCCTGATCGGCCGCCGCAAGTCCAACCGCGGGGAGGTCGTGCCCACGGGCCTGGCCCACGCGGTGGGCGGTCTGGGCCTGGTGAACATCCTGGTCGCCGTCCTCTGGCAGTGATCAGCCCAGGCGGCTGACGCCGCACCACGCCGCGGGCCCCGGGGAGCTTCTCCCCGGGGCCCGCGGCGTCCCCCCGTCTGGACCGCCGGCCTCCGGCGCTGGATCCGGGCCCGGGGTCAGCGCGGATCGACGGTCTCGACCCGCCACGTCCGACCCGCCGCGCCGCTGTCCCGCCCCTCGGGGCCCTCTCCGTGGCCGCTGCGCAGGACCAGCACGACCTCCTCGGCCGTCGCCTCCCGATGCGCCGCCACGCGTCCCGCGCGGTCCAGCACGGTGTGGGCCGACGTCCGGAGCACGGCGTCGACACGCAGCGCGTCGTCCCCGGCCCGCCGGGCGGGTCCGGCCTGCTCCACCGTCACCTCGAGGCCGGAGAAGGCGAACCCCTCGTCCGTCAGCCGGCGCAGCAGATCCCGGTCGTTCTCCCACGCCGGTCCCCCGGGCACGGCGTAGGCGTCCAGTCGCGCAGGCTCCGGGTCGATGAGCGCGGCAGTCCGGGCGTGGCCGACCGCGGCCAGCGCCTCGCCCACGTCGACGGCGTCCTCCCCGGCGGCGTCTTCGCCGGGGGCACCCGCGTCCGGCACCCTCGCCGGCGTCCCGCTCTCCGGCGTCCCGTCCGCCGGGCGCGCCGCGTCCACCGAGGTGCCGGCCGGCACCGCGCCCGCCGGCTCCGGCGCCCCCTCCGTCGCGTCGCCCAGGGACGCCGGCCACCACAGCCCGGCGGTGCCGCCGCCGACGGCCAGCGCGGTGGCCAGCCCGGCGGCCACGAGGACGCCCCGGCGTGGCGCCGCCCCCCGTCGGCGCGCGAGCGCGCGCCGTCTCGGAGCCGCGCGTCGTCCCCGGCGTCGCCGCGTGGGCCCGGAGCCCGGCAGCACCGTGGGCAGCAGGTGCGCCACCTCGGCGGGGGCGGCCTCTCCCAGCGGGACCGGCTCGGGCCGGGCCGTCGCGTATACGGCTGCGGCGGCCTCCTCCGCGCTCGGCCGCGCCGCCGGGTCCGGGGAGAGCGCCGCATCGAGCAGCAGCGCGAGCTCGGGGGACGCTTCGGGGACCAGGACGGGCAGCGGCGCCCGATGCCCGGCGGCGCCCGGCGCCCGACCGGTGAGCGCGTACCAGCCCAGGGCGGCCCACGCATGGACGTCACTCGGCGCCCCCACCGCCGGAGACGCCCCCGGTTCCGCCC
>NZ_JABFBA010000001.1:55416-73459 GCF_017168445.1 Micrococcus sp. KRD026
CCGCCGACCACCCGGGCGACGCCGAGGTCGGCGAGGGCCGGGCTGCCGTCGACGCCGAACAGGACGTTCGCCGGGGACACGTCGCCGTGCACCACCCCCTCGCGGTGCAGGCACGCGAGAGCCTGGGCGATCGGGACGAGCACGGTGACGGCCTGCCCCGGGCTCAGGGGTCCGACCCGCTGCACCATGTCCTGCAGCGTGCCGGCCGCGCGGTGCTCGGTGAGGACCCCGAGGCCCCGGTCCGTCTCCACCACGCCGAGCACGCGCAGCAGATGGGGATGCGCGACCCGTCCGGCCTGCGCCTCCGCCGCCAGCGCATCCGGCGCCGCGCCGGCACGGGGCACCTTCAGGGCGGCCCGGACGCCCCGACCGTCCTCGACGAGCCAGACCTCCGCCTGGGCGCCCGCGCCGAGCAGCCGGACGGGTTCCCAGCCCGGGGCGCGCGGCGCAGCCGTGCCCGGCTCCGACGACCTCTCCGGTTCGGTCTCCGGCCCGCCGCCGACGCGTCCGGCCGCGCCGCCGTCCGCCTCGTCCCAGTCCCGCATCGGTCTCCCCTCTCCGCCGCGCCGTCCGTTCCAGCCCAGGGTGCCGCATGTCCCCGAGCGTCACGGCGGTTGTCCACAGGTCCGGGCCCGAGGACTACAGTGGACGTCATGCCCGAGACACCCCTGCCGCCCCTGCGCGTGCTCGGCCTGGCGCCCGACCTGGTGGACTACCACGCCGCCTGGGACGCCCAACGCGCCCTGCACGCGGACGTCGTCGCCGGCCGCTCCGACGGCGAATTCCTCCTCCTGGAGCACGAAGCCGTCTACACGGCCGGTCGCCGCACCGAGGACGCCGAGCGCCCCACGGACGGCGCCCCCGTCGTGGACGTGGACCGCGGCGGCAAGATCACATGGCACGGGCCGGGCCAGCTGGTCGGCTACCCCGTGGTCCGGCTGCGCGACCGTGCCCACGTCAAGGACTACGTCTGGTTCCTCGAGGAGCTGCTGATCCGCACCGCCGCCGAGTTCGGCGTCACGGCCGTCCGCGTGGACGGGCGGGCAGGCATCTGGGTCCTCGCGGACCGGGACGACGACGGCACGGCCCGCCCGGACCGCAAGGTCGGCGCCATCGGCCTGTCCATCCACGACGGCGTCTCGATGCACGGCTTCGCACTGAACTGCTCCAACTCCCTGGCCCCCTACGAGGGCATCATCGCGTGCGGCATCACGGACGCCGCCACCACCACCCTGTCGGTCGAGACGGGCCGGACCATCACCCCGGCCGACGTCGTGCCGGTGCTCACCCGTCATCTGGACGAGCTCGGGCCTGCGTACATCGCCGTCACCCCCACGGAAGGAATCCCCGCATGAGCCTCGCCCCCGAAGGACGCCGCCTGCTGCGCGTGGAGGCGCGCAACGCCGAGGTGCCCGTCGAGCGCAAGCCCGAGTGGATCAAGGCCAAGGTCCACATGGGCCCCGAGTACATCGGCCTGAAGAACAAGGTCAAGTCCGCCGGCCTGCACACCGTGTGCGAGGAGGCCGGCTGCCCCAACATCTTCGAGTGCTGGGAGGACCGCGAGGCCACGTTCCTCATCGGCGGGGACATCTGCACCCGCCGGTGTGACTTCTGCGACATCACCTCCGGCAAGCCGCGCCCCCTGGACATGGAGGAGCCGCAGAAGGTCGCCGAGAACATCCGCGAGATGGACCTGCGGTACGCCACCGTCACGGGCGTGGCCCGTGACGACCAGAAGGACGGCGCGGCGTGGCTCTACGCGGAGACCATCCGCCGCATCCACGCGCTCAACCCGGGGACCGGCGTCGAGATCCTGCCGCCGGACTTCGGCGCGGTGCCGGAGCTCGTCCAGCAAGTGTTCGACGCGCGGCCCGAGGTGTTCGCGCACAACCTGGAGACGGTGCCGCGCATCTTCAAGCGCATCCGCCCGGCCTTCACGTACGAGAAGTCCCTCCGGGTGCTCACGATGGCCAAGGCCGACGGGCTCGTGACCAAGTCCAACCTCATCCTCGGCATGGGCGAGGAGGACCACGAGATCGACCAGGCCCTGGTGGACCTGCACGAGGCCGGCTGCGACATCATCACCATCACGCAGTACGTGCGGCCCTCGAAGCTGCACCACCCCATCGACCGCTGGGTGAAGCCGCAGGAGTTCGTCCAGTGGTCCCAGCGCGCCGAGGAGATCGGTTTCCAGGGCGTCATGGCGGGCCCGCTGGTGCGCTCGTCGTACCGCGCGGGCAAGCTCTATGCGCAGGCCATGCAGCGCCTCGGCCGGACCCTGCCGGAGAACCTGGCGCACCTGGCCGGGGAGAAGACCGCCCGCCAGGAGGCCTCCGCCGTCGTCGCCCAGATGTCCTGAGCCGCCCGACTAGACTGGACCCCGTCATGACGAAGAACAGCCAGCCCCCCGCGTCCTCCTCCGGCTCCACCTCCGCCACGCTCAAGGAGGTCAAGGCCATGCAGCGCGAGCGTCGCCTCCGCGAGAAGGAGCAGGCGAAGGCCCAGCGCCGGGACAAGCGCGCCACGAAGGGCCCGGGCGTGATCTCCCAGCTCAAGCAGGCCTACGCCATGACCAAGGCGCACGACCCCAAGGTCGGACTGTGGATGCTGCTGGCCTTCCTGGGCGCCCTGGTCGTCGGCCTCGTCATCGGCCTCCTGCTGGACAACTGGATCACGTGGCTGCTCATCGCGATCCCGTTCGGTGTGCTCGCCGCCGTCGTCATCCTGAACCGGAAGGCGCGCCGCGCCGGGTTCGCCCAGCTCGAGGGCCGCCCCGGCGCCGCCGGCGCCGCGCTCTCCACGCTGGGCCGCGGCTGGATCGTGTCCGAGCAGCCGGCCGCCGTGAACCCGAAGACCCAGGACCTCGTCTACCGCGCCGTGGGCCGGCCGGGCGTCGTGCTGGTGACGGAGGGCCCCTCCCCCCGCGTCGCCGCGCTGGTGGTCAAGGAGGAGAAGGCCATGCGCCGCTTCCTGCCCGGCGTGCCCGTCACCGTGGTGGAGTCCGGCAACGGCCAGGGCCAGGTCCCGCTGCACGAGCTGCCCGGCACGCTCAAGGGCATGAAGAAGGCCCTCACGGCGCAGGAGGTCCAGGCCGTGGACAAGCGTCTGACCGCGCTCAACACCAACCGGCTGCCCATCCCCAAGGGCGTCGACCCGAACAAGGTGCGCCCGAGCCGGCGCGCCATGCGCGGCCGCTGAGCGCCGACGCACCCGCGCGAAAGGGGGGCGCCCCGCCGAGGATTCGGCCGCTCACATGCGGATCTCGACGGTGCCGGCGACCTTGTCGTGCATGCCGCGGCCGTCCGGGCCGACGACGACGGCCGGCAGCACGAGGCACAGCAGCGCCGTGCGCACCACCACGCGGTGCACGGGGGCGGTCCGGCCGCCGAGGCGCACCACCTGGGTGCGGCACACGGCCTTGCCCACGGTGGTGGCCAGCAGGGTGATGCCCAGGATGTGCATGGTGGCGAAGACCATCAGGGTGGCGATCGCGTCGGAGTCGAAGAGCAGCCAGGACACGCCCAGGGCCAGGAACCAGTCGATCACGAGGGCGACGGCGCGGCGGGCCGCAGTGGCCATCGAGGTCGGGCCGTGCTCGGGCAGGCCCAGCAGGTCCCCCGGCCAGCGGCCGCCGGCCAGGCCGCCGCCCGGACCGTCCACCCAGCCGGCGAGGTCGCGCCGGGTGATCAGCGGCTCGTCGCGGCGGGTCGGTTCGGGCTCTTGCGCGGGGTCGGGTGCTCTGCGTGCCACCGGCCCAGCCTACCGGCGCGGAACCGCGAGGCTCGCCGTGGGGCGTCACCGACGCCCACGGAGGCCGCCGGGCAAGTAGGGTGATGACACCCGCCACGCCAGCGCCGCCGTGCCGGACATGCCACCATCGTCACGACCACAGGAGCGCACCATGTTCACCTCCCCCGCGGACGTCCTCGCGTACATCAAGGATGAGGGGATCGAGTTCGTCGACGTCCGCTTCACCGACCTCCCCGGCATGCAGCACCACTTCAACGTGCCCGCCTCGAGCGTCGACGAGGACTTCTTCGTCACGGGCCAGCTCTTCGACGGCTCCTCGATCCGGGGCTTCGCCGGCATCGCCGAGTCCGACATGCAGCTCATCCCGGACGTCGCGACGGCCTTCGTGGACCCCTTCCGGGTCCGCAAGACCCTCACGATGAACTTCTCCATCGTGAACCCCCGCACCGGCGAGCCCTACCTGCGCGACCCGCGCGGCGTGGCCCAGCGCGCGGAGGCCTACCTGAGCTCCTCCGGCATCGCCGACACGGCGTTCTTCGCCCCCGAGGCCGAGTTCTTCATCTTCGAGGACGTCCGCTACGAGTCCTCCCCCCGCGGCTCGTTCTACGCCGTGGACTCGGACGAGGCCTGGTGGAACGCCTCCCGCGAGGACGAGGGCGGCAACCTGAGCCACAAGACCGGCCTCAAGGGCGGCTACTTCCCCGTCTCCCCCACGGACAAGCAGGCCGACCTGCGCGACGAGATCTGCTCGGTCCTGGCCGAGGTCGGCCTCGAGGTAGAGCGCTCCCACCACGAGGTGGGCGCCGCGGGCCAGGCGGAGATCAACTACCGCTTCAACACGCTGACCCACTCGGCGGACGACCTGCAGAAGTTCAAGTACGTCGTCAAGAACGTCGCCAACATGTTCGGCAAGTCCGCGACCTTCATGCCCAAGCCCGTCTTCGGCGACAACGGCTCCGGCATGCACTGCCACCAGTCCCTGTGGAACGGCGGCGAGCCGCTGTTCTTCGACGAGAAGGGCTACGCGAACCTCTCGGACACCGCCCGCTGGTACATCGGCGGCCTGCTGAAGCACGCCTCCGCGGTCCTGGCCTTCACCAACCCCACGGTGAACTCCTACCGCCGCCTGGTGCCGGGCTTCGAGGCCCCCGTGAACATGGTTTACTCGCAGGGCAACCGCTCGGCGGGCATCCGCATCCCGATCACCGGCTCCAACCCGAAGGCCAAGCGCATCGAGTTCCGCGCCCCGGACGCCTCGGGCAACCCGTACCTCGCGTTCGCCGCGCAGCTGATGGCCGGCCTGGACGGCATCCGCAACCGCATCGAGCCGGCCGAGCCGATCGACAAGGACCTCTACGAGCTGCCGGCCGAGGAGGCCGCCGACATCCAGAAGGCACCCGCCACCCTGGACGAGGCCCTGAACGCCCTCGAGGAGGACCACGAGTTCCTCCTGGCCGGCGACGTGTTCACCGAGGAGCTGATCGAGACCTGGATCGCGTACAAGCGCGAGATGGAGATCGCCCCGCTGGCCCTGCGCCCGAACCCCTACGAGTTCGAGCTGTACTACTCGGTCTGATCCGCCCGCCGCGGCCCCGACGACGGCCGTTCGTCTCCCACGCCGGAGGCGGGCGGCCGTCGTCGTGCCCGGCCGCGGAATAGTCCGGGGCCGGTGGGCGCTGGATCTGTGGAGACCTCCGCCCGGCCGGGCGGCCCGCAGACCAGGAGCACCATGACCGAGCACACCGCCCCCACCCCCCTGCCGCTGTCCCTGCTGGACCTCGCCCTCGTCCGCGACGGCGCCCCGATGGGCGAAGCCTTCGCCGAATCCGTGGAGCAGGCCCGCGTCGCCGAGGCCGCCGGCTTCCGGCGCGTCTGGTACGCGGAGCACCACAACATGCCCTCCATCGCCTCCTCCGCCACGGCCGTACTCATCGCGCACGTGGCCGCGCACACCGACTCGATCCGCCTCGGCTCCGGCGGCGTCATGCTGCCCAACCACTCGCCGCTGGTGATCGCCGAGCAGTTCGGCACCCTGGCCGAGCTGCACCCCGGCCGCATCGACCTGGGCCTGGGTCGCGCCCCCGGCACCGACCAGCGGACGCTGCAGGCGCTGCGCCGGGATCCGTCGGCGGCCGAGCGCTTCCCGCAGGACGTGCTCGAGCTGCAGGGCTACCTCACCGGCCAGAGCCTGATCCCCGGCATCGACGCCTACCCCGGCAAGGGCACCAACGTGCCGCTGTACATCCTCGGCTCCTCGGCGTTCGGCGCCCAGCTGGCCGCGCAGCTCGGCCTGGGCTACGCGTTCGCGAGCCACTTCGCACCGCAGATGCTCGAGCATGCGGCGCGCCTGTACCGGGAGCACTTCGAGCCCTCCGAGGCCCTCGCGGAGCCGCACTTCATCGCGGCGGCCAACGTGATCGCCGCGGACACCGAGGAGGTGGCCGAGCGGGAGTGGCAGGCCGCGCAGCGGGCGCGCATCCGGATGATGCTCGGCCGGGGCCGCACCCTCACCGACGACGAGGTCGAGATGCTGCTGCACTCCCCCGCCGGTCAGCAGGTGCTCGGGATGCTCGAGTGCACGGCCGTGGGCACCGGCCCGACGACGGCGGCGTGGCTGCACGACTTCGCGGCGCGGGTCCAGGCGGACGAGCTGATCATCACGACGGCGGCCCAGGACGCCGGCGTGCGGCGACGCACCCTGGAGCTGCTCGGGGAGCACGTCGTGCGCGCCTGAGCCGGCGCTCGTGACACCGGAGCACGGCCGGCCCGCCACCCCGTCGAGGTGGCGGGCCGGCGTCGTTCAGAGCCCGTAGAACCGGGTCTCGAACACCTGACGGGCCAGGCGGGTCACCCGCAGGTAGCGCTCCTCGAGCTCCCCGCCGGCCGTGCCCACCCCGCTGAGGCGGGCCACGGCCTCGAGGTCGCGCATGTTCGTGGGCAGCACGTCCGAGACCTTGCCCGTCCACAGCAGCAGGGCGGCGCGGATCCGGGTGGCCAGCAGCCACGCCTCCTCCAGCACGGCGACCTCGGCCTCGGGCAGCAGCCCGTGCCGGGCGATCGCCCGCAGGGCCGGCAGCGTGCCGGTGACCCGCAGGTCCTCGACCTCTCCCGCGTGGCGCAGCTGCAGGGACTGCACCAGCCACTCCACGTCCGAGAGCCCGCCGCGGCCGAGCTTGACGTGCCGGGAGGGGTCCGCGCCGCGGGGCAGGCGCTCGGCCTCCACACGGGCCTTGATGCGCCGGATCTCCCGCGCGTCCGCGGTGGTCAGGTCCCCGGCGTAGCGGACGCCGTCGGCCCAGCGGCGGAAGTCGGTGGCGAGGTCGTCGTCGCCGGCCAGGGGGCGGGCGCGCAGCAGCGCCTGACGCTCCCACACCTCGGCCCAGCGGCCGTAGTACTCCCGGTACGAGTCCAGGGTGCGCACCAGGGGCCCCTGGCGTCCCTCGGGGCGCAGGTCGGCGTCCACCTCGAGCGGCCGCTCGCCGGGCAGCGGCGGGGTCGCGGGGCGGTGCAGCAGGGACATCAGCGTCCGCACGACCTCCTCGGCCTGCTCGCGCGCCCGCCCCTCGTCGACGCCGGGGCGTGGCCGATGCACGAACAGGGCGTCCAGGTCCGAGCCGTAGGTGATCTCCCGCCCGCCCTGGCGGCCCATGGCCACCACGAGCACGTCGGTGAGCGGGTCGGCGTCCCCGACGACGGCGCGCGAGGCCACGCGCAGGGCGCCGACGACGGTGATCTGGTCGATGTCCGACAGGGCCCCGGTGACGGCCTCGAGGTCCAGCAGCCCCGAGATGTCCGCCAGGGCCACGCGCAGGGTCTCGCTGCGCCGCACCTGCCGCACATGGCGCACGGCCGCGGGGGCCTCCTCCGCGGCCACGCGGCGGTCGAGCCGCGCGTCGACCTGGCGCCACAGCTGGATCGCGCCCCGGGGGTCGAGCTCCCGGTCGTCGCCCACCCAGGCCACGGCCTCGGGCGAGTGCTCGAGCAGGTCCCCCACGAACCGGGAGCCGGACAGGACCAGGCACAGCCGTCGGGCGGCGTCCGAGGAGTCGCGGAGCATCCGCAGATACCAGGCCGTGCCGCCCAGCGACTCGGAGAGCCGGCGGAAGGCGAGCAGGCCGCCGTCGGGGTCGGCGCCCCGCGCGAACCAGCCGAGCATGGCCGGCAGCAGCTGCCGCTGGACCGCGGCCCGGCGCGAGACGCCCTGCGTGAGGGCCTCGATGTGCCGCAGGGCGCCCTGCGGGTCGCGGTAGCCCAGCGCCGCCAGGCGGTCGCGGACGGCCTCCGCGGACAGCCGCACGTCCTCGGCGGACAGGGCGGCCGTCGTCGACAGCAGCGGCCGGTAGAACACGGTCTCGTGGAGACCGCGCACGGCGCGGCGCACGCGCGTGAACTCGGCCTGGAGGTCCTCGCCGGTGGCGGGGCCCCGGTCGGCGGCGCCGCGCATCGACCGGGCGACGACGCGGCGGGCCTCTTCCTTGACCGGCATCAGGTGGGTGCGCCGCAGGTGCACGAGCTGGATGCGGTGCTCGAGGGTGCGCAGCCACCGGTAGTGCTCGTCGAACGCCCGCGCGTCTCGCGTGGTGACGTAGGAGGCGGCGTGCAGCGCCCGCACCGCGTCGAGCGTGCCGCGCACCCGCAGCGACTCGTCCGCACGGCCGTGCACGAGCTGGAGCAGCTGGGCCGTGAACTCGACGTCGCGCAGGCCGCCGGGCCCGAGCTTGATCTCCCGCTCGCGCTCCGCGGGGGCGAGGGTGTCCAGGACCCGGGCGCGCATGGCCCGGACGGACTCGACGAACCCGTCGCGCGCGGAGGACTCCCACACCCGGGGCCAGATTTCCGCGATGTAGCGCTCGCCGAGCTGTGGCGAGCCCGCGATGGGGCGGGCCTTGAGCAGGGCCTGGAACTCCCAGCCGTGGGCCCAGCGGCGGTAGTACTCGGCGTGGGACTCCACGGTGCGGCTCAGGGCGCCGTCCTTGCCCTCGGGACGCAGGTTGGCGTCGACTTCCCACAGTCCCGGCTCGGGGGCCGCGCCCTGGATCACGCGGCCGATGCCCGCGGCCAGCTCGGCCGCGAGCGCGGCGGCGCGCGGCCCGTCCGGGACCTCGGCGTCGGGGTCCGCGCCGTCCGCGGCCTCGCGGACGGCGTGGGCGAACACGACGTCCACGTCTGAGACGTAGTTGAGTTCGCCGGCGCCGCACTTGCCCATGCCGATCACGGCGAGGTCCACGCGGTCCACCACGGGGCCCTCCCGCTCGGTGAGGACGGCCCGTGAGACGGCGAGCGCCGCGTCCACGGCGGCGCCGGCCAGGTCCGCGAGCCAGCGGCCCACCGAGGGCATGGCCGCCGTGGGCTCGGCGGAGTCGAGGTCGCGCAGGGCGATCGCGGCCAGCTGGCGGCGGTAGGCGCGGCGCAAGGCGACGGCGGCGTCCTTGCCGGTGACGGCCGCGAGGGGGCGGTCGGCGTCCGGGTCGGCGCCCACCGAGTCCAGGAGCAGGCGGCGCAGGGCGGCGGACGCATCACCCCAGGGCTCGCCGGCGGTCGGGTCGGGCTGGGCGAGGGCGGGCGCGGTGGCGGCGGCCGCGTCCGGGTCGAGGACGAGGTCCAGTTGCTCGGGACGGCGGATGAGGAACTCGCCGAGGGCCTCGGAGGCGCCGAGCAGCCGCAGCAGGCGGGCCGTCGTCTCGGGGTCCCGGAGGGCGTGGTGGACGCGGGGCTCGCGCTCGGCCAGGCGCACCCACAGCAGCAGGGCCCGGTCGGGATCGGCGGCGTGGCCGAGGAGCTCGACGAGGGGACGCACGTCCACGCCCTCGAACTCGGGCGAGGTGAGCAGCGTCTGCACGCGGCCAGCGTCGGCGACGCCGGCGTGCGCGAGGGTGCGGCGGTCCGGGACGGCGGGCAGCGCACCGGTGGTGGACAGGGAGGACACGGGCACCCGTCTCAGAGGCCGGAGAGGTAGCGGCGGAGCTCGTACGGGGTGACCTCCACGCGGTAGTCGTCCCATTCCTGCCGCTTGTTGCGCAGGAGTGCGTCGAAGACGTGCTCGCCCAGCACGGACGCCACGAACTCGGACTCCTCAGCGGTGCGCAGGGCGTCGTGCAGGGTGCCGGGCAGGGGGACATGGCCGAGCACGCGCCGCTCGTGGGTGGTCAACGCGCTGATGTCCTCGGCGGCGGCCTCGGGCACCTCGTAGCCCTCCTCGATGCCCTTGAGCCCGGCCGCGATCAGCAGGGCGTAGGCGAGGTACGGGTTGGCCGAGGCGTCGATACCGCGGTACTCGATGCGGGCCGAGCCGGCCTTGTCCGGCTTGTACAGGGGAACGCGCACGAGGGCGGAACGGTTGTTGTGCCCCCACGAGGTGTACGACGGGGCCTCTCCCCCGCCCCAGAGACGCTTGTAGGAGTTGACGAACTGGTGGGTCACCGCGGTGATCTCCACGGAGTGGCGCAGCAGGCCCGCGATGAACCGGCGGCCCGTGACGGAGAGCCGGAACTCGTCCGCAGGGTCGTAGAACGCGTTCGCGTCGCCCTCGAAGAGGGAGAAGTGAGTGTGCATGCCGGAGCCCGGGTGGTGGGAGAACGGCTTGGGCATGAACGTGGCGTACGTGCCCTGGGCGGCGGCGACCTCCTTGACGACGGTCCGGAACGTCATCACGTTGTCCGCCGTCGTGAGCGCGTCCGCCGCGCGCAGGTCGATCTCGTTCTGGCCGGGGCCGTTCTCGTGGTGGCTGAACTCGACGGAGATGCCCATGCCCTCGAGGAGGCTGACGGCGTCGCGGCGGAAGTCGGCCGCGTCGGAGCCGGGCACGTTGTCGAAGTAGCCCGCGCGGTCCACGGGCACCGGCTCCCCGTCCGGGCCGGGCTGGTCCGACTGCAGGAGGTAGAACTCGATCTCCGGGTGGGTGAAGCACGTGAAGCCCCGGTCCGCGGCCCGGTCCAGCACGCGGCGCAGCACGTGCCGCGGGTCGGCGGGGGCGGGCCGGCCGTCCGGGGTGAGCACGTCGCAGAACATCCGGGAGCTCTGTCCCTGGTCGCCGCGCCAGGGCAGGATCTGGAAGGTCGAGGGATCGGGCTGCAGCAGCATGTCCGACTCCGAGATGCGGGTGTATCCGTCGATCGAGGAGCCGTCGAAGCCCAGGCCCTCCGTGAAGGCGTTCTCCACCTCGGCCGGAGACAGGGCCACCGACTTCAGCGTACCGATCACGTCCGTGAACCAGAGCCTGACGAACCTGACGTCCCGGTCCTCGATGGTGCGGAGCACGTAGTCCTGCTGTCGATCCATGCCGCCACTCTAGATGTTGTGGGTCATGAGGTTCTTGCCACGAGGCGCCGGCTGAGATGAGACGAGTGGGCCCCGCCCCGCAGGATGGAAGTTCCTACACCACCCACCTGCCAGAAGAGACCCACTCATGACTCACGCTAACGCACCCCTGACCCCGACCGGCCGGCTGCGCATGGTCCAACGCCACCTGCACGACGGGATCCCGCAGGCGCACGTGGCAGCCGAGTTCCGCGTCAGCCGGCCCACGGTGGCCACCTGGGTCGCCCGCTACCGCGCCCAGGGAGAAGCCGGCCTTCAGGACCTGCCCAGCCGGCCGCACCGTTCACCTGCCCAGCTCGATCCGGTCCTGGTCGCCCAGATCCACGCCCTGCGGCGGGAGCGCAAGTGGTCCGCACGGCGCATCCATCACCACCTCGCCTCCGAAGGCCACCAGCTGTGCCTGCGCACCGTGGGGAGGTGGCTGCACCGACTCGGGATCTCCCGCCTACGGGACCTGACCCCGGCCGGAGAAGACCTGCGCCAACGACCCCAGAAGATCACCGCCCGCGGCCCGGGGCACATGGTGCACCTGGACGTGAAGAAGATCGGACGCATCCCCGAGGGGGGCGGCTGGCGTGCTCACGGCCGGGACTCCGAGAACGCGCGAGCAGCCAAGCGCGGGCCTGGCCGACGGGTCGGCTACACCTACCTGCACTCGGCGATCGACGGGTACACCCGCCTGGCCTACACCGAGGCGTTGGAGGATGAGCGGACGGTGACCACGATCGGGTTCTTCTGCCGGGCGAGGGCGTTCTTCGCCGCCCACGGCATCACCGTGGACCGGGTGATCACGGACAACGGCAACAACTACCGGGCCGTGGACTTCACCCGGAAGGTGGTCTCGCTCGGGGGCCGGCACCACCGGATCCGACCCTACACCCCGCGCCACAACGGGAAGGTCGAACGCTACAACCGGCTGATGGTGGACGAGGTCCTCTACGCCCGCCCGTACTCCTCAGAGCAAGCTCGGCGTGAGGCCCTTCAGGTGTGGGTGAACCACTACAACTACCATCGGCCTCATACCTCCTGCGGAGACGCTCCTCCGGCCTCACTGGCACCGACCCGAGTCAACAACGTCATGCCCTCCTACACCTAGACTGGAAGGATGGGCCGTTACATCATCCCCGCCGCGATCGTCCTCGTGGGCCTCACGCTGTACGCGCTATTCGAGGCCCTCATGACCCCCGCCCACGAGGTGCGCAGCCTGCCGAAGTGGGGCTGGGTGGCCGTCGTGGTCCTGCTCCCCCTCGTGGGCCCGCTGCTGTGGCTCGTGCTGGGCCGCGCCCGCGTGGCCCGCGGCACGGCGCGTCCGGCGCCCCGCGGCCCCGGCGCCCCCGACGACGACGAGGCGTTCCTGCGCAGCCTCCGCGTCCAGCGGCGCCAGGCCGAGCGTGAGCAGGAGCTGGACCGGCGTGACGCCGAGCTGAAGGCCCGCGAGGAGGAGTTGCGCCGTCGTCGTGAGCGGGGCGAGGAGCCCGACGCCGACGATCCGGACGCCCCCACCCCCTGACCTCTCCCAGGAACACTTTCGCTCGTGAAAACGTCGCTACCATCCCGGAAATCCGGGGCGGTAGCGACGTTTTCACGAGCGAAAGCGCTGGGGGGTGGAAGCGTGAGGCCTCGGGTCAGCTGGGCAGCCCCGCGTAGGAGTGCAGGCCCGGGAAGTACGTGTTCACGATCGTGTAGTTGAACACGATGCAGAGGAAGCCCACGATGCTGAGCCAGGCGGCGCGCGCGCCGGTCCAGCCGCGGGTGGCGCGGGCGTGCAGGTACGCCGCGTAGACCACCCAGATCACGAAGGTCCAGACCTCCTTCGTGTCCCAGTTCCAGTAGCGGCCCCACGCGGCCTCGGCCCAGATGGCGCCGGCGATCAGCGTGAAGGTCCACATCACGAAGCCCACCGCGTTGATGCGGAAGGACCAGTTCTCCAGGGAGTCGGAGGAGGGCACGAGGCGCAGGAACGACCAGGTGGGCTCGCCCGCTGCGGCGCGCTTCTCGGCGCGGTCCTGGAGCAGCTGCAGCATGGACATGGCGGCGGTCAGCGCGAACAGCGAGCTGGCCAGCACGGCGATGGACACGTGGATGACGAGCCACGGCGTCTGCAGCGGCGGCTGGAGGTGGCCCACCGGCGTCGGGAAGCCCATGGTGGCCGCGCACATCATCGCCACGACGATGCCGGTGACGAACGTGCCCACGAAGCGCAGATCCTTGCGCAAGAGGAACAGCAGGTAGACGGTCGTGATCACGAGCGCGCCCGTGGTCATGAACTCGTACAGGTTGCCCCACGGCACGCGGTAGGCGGCGAGGCCGCGGGCGACGACGGCGAACGCGTGCAGCGCCCAGCCGACGGCCAGCACGGCCACGGCCACGTTGGCGACCGGGCGGCGGCCGCCGCCCGTGTAGTCCATGTCCTCGTCCACGAGGTCGTCGTCCGCGTCGACGCCGGGCTCGGCGGCGGCCGGCCGGGCCGTGTCGGAGTCGCTCGCGCCGACCGCCGTGGACCCGCCGACGGCGACCCCCACGGTCTCGCGGGCCGGAGCGGTGCGCACCTGCCCGCGCTGGGCCGCGAGGTCGGCCTCGAGGCGGCGGATGGTGGCCGAGGCGGTGGCCATGTCGATGGTGAACAGGATGAACGCCGCCGCGTACACGAGCGCGGCGATGAGCATGAAGAGGTCGCTGTACAGCGCCAGTTGCTCGTTCACGGGGGCCGTGGGGTTGAACACTGTCAGTCTCCTGATCGGGGGGTGCGGGGACCGGCGAGGGTCTCGGGGGTGGTTCCAGTGTGGCCGACGGCGGCGGCCGATGCGACGGCCTCCTCCTCGGACTCGGGGGCGGCGACGGGCCACCAGCGCTCCATGGCCGAGCGCAGGGCCACGTGCTCCTCGTGCAAGCCGAACTCCTCGCCGCGGGCGAGCAGCGCGTACTCCACGCGGGTGCGGCCGGCCTCGTCGGTGCGGGCGCGGACCCACACGCGGCGGCGGCGGACGAACAGGCTGATGACCAGCCCGAGCAGGGCGGTGCCGGCGAACACGCCGACGCCCCACTTGCCCGGGTCGTAGTGGATGTCCAGGCCGACGTAGCGGCGGACGCCGTCGAAGCTGATGGAGCCCTTGCCCTCGGGCAGCTCGTACGTCTGGCCCGGGCTGAGCACGATGCCGCCGTTCTCGTTGGTGCGGCTGTTGAGCTCGGTGAGGGATGCGGTGTCCAGCACGTACACGTTCTGCGGGCGGCCGGTGTCCAGGCCGAGGTCCCCGTAGTACGAGTTCAGCTGCAGCTCCGGGTTGAGCAGCTCGGGGTCCGCGGAGAACGCGGCGCCTTCCTCGTCCTCCACCGCCGAGGGCAGGAAGAAGCCGACGAAGCCCAGCTGGTCCGGCCGCGCGTCGGGGACCTTGATGGTGGCCTGCGAGCCGTAGTTCTGGTCGAACACGCGGGTGACCACGGGGCCCTGGAAGGCCACGTCCCCGGCGCCGTCGCGGATGGTCACCACGGGCGCGTAGCCGTTGCCCACGAGGTAGACGCGCACGCCGTCGATGTCCAGCGGCTGGTTGACCTTGAGGATCTGGCGCTGGAGCTCGCCGCCGGTGCCCTCGCGGACGTCCATGACGGCGGTGTAGTCCAGCGGCTGGCCGTAGGTGGTCTCCGACTGCCGCTCGAACACGGCGTCGAACGAGTCGAGGGTGAGGGAGAACGGCTGGAGGTCGTCCGCGCTGAAGTAGGTGCCGGGGGTGAAGGAGTCGTAGGCCACGAGGTTGTTGGCGAAGCCCTCGCCCTCCACGATGATCTTCTGCCCGCCGTACTTGGTCATGCCGCCGTAGGCCATGAACACGAGCACGCCGATCAGCGAGACGTGGAACAGGATGTTGCCGATCTCGCGCAGGTATCCGCGCTCGGCGCCCACGGACGCGCCGCCGGCCTCGGGGCGGTGCTCCACGCGGTAGCGGCGCTTGCGCAGCCACGCCTGGGCTCTGGCCACGGCCTCCTCGGGGCCGGGGCCGCCGTCCTCCAGGACCACGACGCCGGAAGCCGGCAGGCGCGTCAGGTTGCGGGGGGTGCGGGCCGGGGGCTGGCGCAGGGCCTTGGCGTGCTGGATGGCGCGCGGCCACACGCAGCCCACGAGGGAGACGAACAGCAGCAGGTAGATGGCCGAGAACCAGACGGAGTTGTAGACGTCGAAGAACTGCAGGGCGTCCAGGACGGGGCCCCACACGGGGTTGTCCTCGATCCACTGGTCCACGATCTCGGGGCCGGCACGGCGCTGGGGCACGAGGGAGCCGGGCACGGCGGCGACGGCGAGCAGGAGCAGCAGCATGAGCGCGGTGCTCATGCTGGTCAGCTGGGTCCAGATCCAGCGCAGGGTGCCCGCCAGGCCGAGGCGCGGCAGGGTGACGGGCTCGGAGCGCGTCCGGGCGGCCTTGGAGCTCACAGGGGCATCTCCCATTCGTTGGCGAACCACAGCTGCAGCTGCGTGGTCCAGGCGGTCCAGACGCCGGTGACCATGAGCAGGCCCAGCGCGATCAGCAGGGCGCCGCCGAGGCGCATGATCAGCACGCGGTGCCGGAGGAAGAACCCGAGGGCCCGCATGCCGCGCTCCATGCCGAGGGCCATGAGCACGAACGGCAGGCCCAGGCCGAGGCAGTAGAGGAAGGCGAGCAGGGCGCCGCGGCCCACGGAGCCGGAGCTGGCCGTGGACATGGCCAGGACGGCGGCCATGGTGGGGCCGATGCACGGCGCCCAGCCCAGGCCGAAGGTCATGCCCAGCAGGGGCGCGCCGACCAGGCCGGCGGCGGGCTTGAAGTGGACGCGGCGCTCCTGCTGAAGCCGGCCGCCGCCGCCGAGGAACACGAGGCCCATGAGCATCACGAGCACGCCGAGCACGGGGGTGACCCAGGCGCCGTCGCGCCGCAGCCAGACCATGGCCTGGGTGAACACCACGGTGATGCCCACGAACACCACGGCGAACCCGAGCACGAACAGCACGGAGCCGAGCACGAGGCGCCCGCGGCGGCGGCTGGTGAGCACGTCCCCGCCGAGGCCGGTGACGTACCCGAGGTAGCCGGGCACGAGCGGCAGCACGCACGGGGAGAGGAAGGAGATCAGGCCGGCCAGCACGGCGATCGGCGCGGCCAGCAGCAGGGAGCCGTCGAGGGCGATCTCGGCGAAGGGGTTGCTCTGCATGGACACGGCGGCCGGGTCAGGCCGCGGCCTCGTCCACCACGGTGGTGAGCAGGGCGCGCAGGGTGGACTCCTCCACGGCGCCGAGCACGCGGGCGGCCACGCGGCCCTCGACGTCCAGGACGAGGGTGGAGGGCACGGCCTGCGGGGGCACGTAGTCGGTCATGTTCAGGAGCACCTCCCCGCGGGCGTCCTCGATGGACGGGTAGGGGATCTCGAAGGTGCGCTCGAAGGCCTGCGCGGTGGTGACGGTGTCCCGGACGTTCACACCGAGGAACCGCACCCCCTGCGGGGCGAACTGCTCGTGCAGGGAGACGAGGTGGGGGGCCTCGACGCGGCACGGCGCGCAGGCGGCGTACCAGAAGTTCAGCAGGGCGGGGGTGCCGCGCAGGCTCGCGCCGGTCACGGGGGTGCCGTCGAAGAGCTCGGCGGCGAACTCCACGGGGGCGCCGCGCTCGGCGGGGGCGATCTCCAGGACGGAGCCGTCGCCGGCGATGTAGTTCTTGCCGTCCGCGTTGCCGGCCTGCCGCGTCAGCGAGTCGTCCCCCGAGCACGCCGCGAGGACGGGCGCGAGGCCGAGCAGCGAGAGGCCGGTCAGCACGGTGCGACGGGACGGACGGGGGGTCTGCATGGCGGGCTGCCCTCCAGGGGACGCGCGGGGCTGGATTCCGGGTACCTGGGGAGTCTACTGTCCGCCCCGCATTCTGACTGAACCCTGGACGTCACACCCCCACCCCGTGGGAGGCTGCGGCCGGCGTCGTCGACGCCGGCCGTCTCAGGCGCCCGGCAGGGAGGAGGCGTCCTTGAGCAGGGCCTGGTTCGGCTCGTGGTACTCGACGCGCGGCACCCCGCGCCCCTCCTCGTACACGAGCGAGGTCACGGAGGTCAGCGAGCACTCGCGGCGGCGCGGGTCGTGCCACAGCGGACGGCCCTCGACGGCCAGGCGCGTCACCCAGATCGGCAGCTGGTGCGAGACGAGCACGGACTCGGCGCCGGGCCCGTCGGCGGCCACGGCCTCGCCGCGGAGCCGGTCGACGACGGCCAGCATCCGGGCGGCCTGCGCGCGGTACGGCTCGCCCCAGGACGGGCGCAGGGGATTGCGCAGCCGGGGCCACAGCCGCGGGTTCCGCTTCAGCGACGCCGCCACCTGGGACATGCCCTCGAAGGCGTTCTCCGCCTCGATCAGGTCGGGCTCGGTGACCAGCGGCAGGTCGAACGCGGCCGCGAGGGGCGCGGCGGTCTGCTGCGCGCGGGTCAGCGGGGAGGCGGCGACGACGGCGGGCGCCCGGCCGGTCTGCGCGGCGCGCTCCGCGAACCACGCGGCCACGCCCCGGGCCATCTCGTGGCCGAGCTCCGAGAGCCCGAACTCCGGCAGGCGGCCGTAGAGGACACGGTCGGGGTTGTGGACTTCTCCGTGGCGGACCAGGTGGACGGTGGCGAGCGTCTGCATGGGGCCAGTCTGGCAGAGGCGGGCCGGTGGCTCCGGCGGTAGCGTGGGGCACAGCTCGGCGCGACCGCGCCGCCACCCCCGTCCGCACCGAGACGCCGCGAGCGTCGGCGTCGCTAGGAGGCCCCATGTCCGGCACCTCGCCCACCGATCCCCACGGCAGCCAGAACCCGTACGGCACCGACCCCTACGGCGCCGCCCCGCAGGGGCCGACCCCGGGCTCCCCTGACCCGGCGGGCGCGAGCCCGTACGGCCAGAACCCCTACGGCGCACCGCCGGCGGCTCCGTACGGCGCCCCGGGCCAGGCGGGGATGCCCCAGGCCCCCAGGACGGGGCCGAGCCATGCGTCGACGGCCG
>NZ_JABFBA010000001.1:73559-91116 GCF_017168445.1 Micrococcus sp. KRD026
TCTTCTGCCGGGCGAGGGCGTTCTTCGCCGCCCACGGCATCACCGTGGACCGGGTGATCACGGACAACGGCAACAACTACCGGGCCGTGGACTTCACCCGGAAGGTGGTCTCGCTCGGGGGCCGGCATCACCGGATCCGCCCCTACACCCCGCGTCACAACGGGAAGGTCGAACGCTACAACCGGCTGATGGTGGACGAGGTCCTCTACGCCCGCCCGTACTCCTCAGAGCGGGCTCGGCGTGAGGCCCTTCAGGTGTGGGTGAATCACTACAACTACCATCGGCCGCATACCTCCTGCGGAGACGCTCCTCCGGCCTCACTGGCACCGACCCGAGTCAACAACGTCATGCCCTCCTACATCTAGACGCGCCGCGTAGACTCCGGCCCATGTCTGCTCCCCAGTCCCCCCGGCAGCCTGACGACACCGCCCCCTACGGGCCGCCCGCCCCGTCCCGGTACCGGACGGTCCACCTGCAGCGGGCCAAGGACGAGGGCCGGCGCTTCGCGATGCTCACCACCTACGACGCGATGACGGCGGCCCTGTTCGACGAGGCCGGCGTCGAGGTGCTGCTCGTGGGCGACTCGGTGGGCAACACCGTGCTGGGCCATCCCACCACCCTGCCGGTCACCCTGGACCAGATGATCCTGTTCACCCAGGCCGTGGTGCGCGGTGCCGAGCGTGCCCTCGTGGTCGCGGACCTGCCCTTCGGCTCGTACGAGGCCTCCCCGCGGCAGGCCGTCGAGTCGGCCGTGCGCCTCGTGAAGGAGTCCGGCGCGCACGCCGTCAAGGTGGAGGGCGACGAGCGCTTCGCCGAGCACGTGGCCGCGATGACGGCAGCCGGCGTCGCGGTCATGGCCCACATCGGCTTCACCCCGCAGTCCGAGCACGTGCTCGGCGGCTACCGGGTGCAGGGCCGCGGCGCGGGGGCGGTCGAGCGGATGACGGCGTCGGCCCGGGCCCTCGAGGCCGCGGGGGCGTTCGCCGTCCTGATGGAGATGGTCCCCTCGGACGTCGCCGCCGCCGTCGACGCCGCGCTGCGGGTGCCCACCGTGGGCATCGGCGCGGGCCCGGGCACCACGGGCCAGGTGCTCGTGTGGCAGGACATGCTCGGCCTGCGCGAGGGACGGGTGCCCCGGTTCGTCCGTCAGTACGCCCGCCTGCACGAGGTCGTGGGCGACGCGGTCCGGGCCTATCGCGCGGACGTGCTCGACGGCGCGTTCCCGGCCCCGGAGCACGGCTTCCAGGGCTGAACCCGCCCCGTGAGACGACCGGGCCCCCGTCCGAGGGACGGGGGCCCGGTGTCGTCCGGCGCCGCGGTCAGGAGGCGTCGTCGACGGGACGGCTGTCCCAGTCGTCGTCGCGCTCGTCCCAGGCGTCGGCGGTCTCGTTGTTCGCCCGCACGCGGTCCATCGCGGCCTGGGCCTCCTCACGGGTGCCGAACGGGCCCAGCAGCTGGGACCAGTCCGACTGGGCGCCCACCTCCACCTGATGCGTGTTGACGTTGTACCAGAACTCGCTCGTCTCGGTCATGGGGGCCACAGTAGCCGGGCCGATAGGCTGGAGGACATGTCCCAGCGTCAGAACCCCGTCGCCCCGTCCAGCCACAACGGTCCCCGCCCTGCGGGCCCCACCGCGCCGGAGCCCGGGTGCCCCGCCCGTGCCGGCCGCGATCCCGCGCCCCGAGTACGTCGGCAAGGCCACCCCGGACGAGGGCAAGGCCTCGGACGTCTACGACGCCGCCGGCGTCGAGCGGATCCGCGCCGCCGGCCGCCTGGCCGCGCAGGCCATGGAGCACACCGCCGCCCACATCCGCCCGGGCGTCACCACGGACGAGCTGGACCGGATCGCGCACGCCTTCCTCGTGGAGCGCGGCGCCTACCCGTCCTGCCTGGGCTACCGCGGCTTCCCGCGGTCCATCTGCACCTCGATCAACGAGGTCATCTGCCACGGCATCCCGGACGGCACCGTCCTGGAGGACGGGGACATCGTCAACCTGGACATCACCGCGTACCTGGACGGTGTCCACGGGGACCACAACCGCACCTACCTGGTCGGCGACGTGGACGAGGAGTCCCGGCTGCTCGTCGAGCGCACCGAGGAGGCCCTGCGCCGCGGCATCCGCGCCGTGAAGCCCGGCCGTCAGGTCAACGTGATCGGCCGCGCCATCGAGTCCTACGCCAAGCGCTTCGGCTACGGCGTGGTGCGCGACTTCATCGGCCACGGCGTGGGCGTGGACTTCCACTCCGGCCTCGTGATCCCCCACTACGACGCGGCCCCGGCCCACGACCGCCTGCTCGTGCCCGGCATGGTGTTCACCATCGAGCCGATGCTCACCCTCGGCACGATCGAGTGGGACCAGTGGGACGACGGCTGGACCGTGGTGACCCGCGATCGCCGTCGCACCGCGCAGTTCGAGCACACGATCGTGGTCACGGACGACGGCGCGGAGATTCTCACGCTGCCGTGACTCGGCACTAAGCTGGGGGCCGTGACGACGCACACCAGCACCGCCCAGCGCTCCTCCAAATACCCCACGACGATCGGCATCGACGTCGGGGGGACCGGCATGAAGGGCGGCCTGGTCCGCCTCGGGTCGGGGCCGAAGGCGGGCACCCTGCGCGGGGACCGCTTCCGCATCCCCACGCCGCAGACGGCCATGCCCGAGCCCGTGGCGGCGACCCTGGCGGCCATCACCGCCGAGCTCGACGGGCGCGAGAAGGCGCCGAAGCCCTCCGCCCCGCTGGGCGTGTGCTTCCCCTCGATCGTCAAGGACGGGGTGTGCCTGTCCGCGAACAACATCGACCACTCGTGGATCGGCACGGACCTGCGCGGCACGTTCGAGGAGCACCTGCGCCGCCCCGTGACCGTGGTCAACGACGCCGACGCGGCCGGCCTCGCGGAGGCCCGCTACGGGGCCGGGCGGGGCGTGCGCGGCCTGGTGCACGTGATCACCCTCGGCACCGGCATCGGCGGCGCGATGATCCACGACGGCATGCTCGTCCCGAACTTCGAGGTCGGCTCCCTGGAGCTCGACGGCGTGATGGCCGAGTCACGGGCCTCTGCGAAGGCCCGGGAGCGCGATCAGCTCAGCTGGGCCGAGTACGCCGAGCGACTGCAGCGCTTCTTCTCCCACGTGGAGCGGATCTTCTCGCCCGACCTGTTCATCGTCGGCGGCGGCATCTCCAAGCGGCCGGACGACTACCTGCCGCTGCTGCGCCTGCGCACCCCGATCGTCCCGGCCCAGCTGCAGAACAACGCGGGCATCGTGGGCGCCGCCCTGGCCGCGCACGGCTCGCTCGCCGACGGCAACTGAGGGCGCAGACACCGAGGGCGGTTCCGGCTTCCCCTCCGGAACCGCCCTCGGCAGTCTTGCCGGGCCGACCGAGGTCGACCCGGGGATCACTGTAGCGCCTGGAGGCCGTGCGCACCACTGCAGCGTCGATCCCGGCCGCGCCGTCGCATCGGCCCGGGTCAGCGGGTGAACAGCCGCGGCTGCACGGCGGGACGGCCGCGGTCGTCCCCGTCACCGGCCCGGAGCTCCGCGATGGCCTCCTCGAAGTCGTCGAGGGACTCGAAGTCCCGGTAGACGGAGGCGAAGCGCAGGAAGGCCACCTGGTCGAGACGGCGCAGCGGATCGAGGATGGCCAGGCCGACGTCGTGGGCGTCCACCTCGGCGTTGCCCGTGGCACGGACCGTCTCCTCGACCTCCTGGGCGAGCATGGCCAGGTCGTCGCTCGTCACCGGCCGCCCCTGGCACGCCTTCCGGACGCCGTTGATCACCTTGGAGCGGTCGAACGGCTCCGCCACCCCGGAGCGCTTGACGACGGTCAGGGCGGTGGTCTCCATGGTCGTGAACCGCTTGCCGCAGGCCTGACACTGCCGACGCCGACGGATGGCGGAGCCGTCGTCGAGGGAGCGTGAGTCGACCACGCGCGAGTCCTCATGGCGGCAGAACGGGCAGTGCATCAGCTCTCTCCTCCTGGGCGGGGCACTCCCATGCTACGTCCGCTCAGCCGAGGCAGGCCGGACCCAGCAGGATCTTGAGGTCGCCGAACAGCGCCGGGTTCGGGCTCACCCGGAACTGCGGGCCCAGCTGGAACTCCTGCGTGGCACGCTGGCCCACCAGGGACAGCCGCACCTCCGAGGAGCCCTCGTGGGTGCGCAGCACGTCCGCCAGCTGGCCCATGACCTGCTCCGTGGCCTTGAACGCGGGCAGCGTGATCCGCACGGGGCCGCCGGGGCCATCCGAGAGCTCCGGGATGGTCAGCTCCATCGCGGACAGGGACACCGACCCGTCGTCACGACGCTGCACCCTGCCCTTGACGGCGACGACGAGGTCCTCGGCCAGCATCATCGCGATGGGCGCGTACACCTGGCCGAAGAACATGACGTCCATCGAGCCGCCGAGGTCCTCGATCTCGCAGCGCGCGTACGCGTTGCCCGAGGACTTGGCGATGCGGCGCTCGAGCGTGGTGATCAGGCCCGCGATGGTGACGATCGCGCCGTCGGCGGGCCCGTCGTCGTCGAGGACGCGGGTGATCTGGACGTCGGCGTGCTGGGCCAGGACGCCGTCGAGGCCCTGCAGCGGATGGTCGGACACGTACAGGCCCAGCATCTCGCGCTCGAACGCGAGCTTCTCCTTCTTGGCCCACTCCGGCAGGTCCGGGACGGCGACGCCGTCCGCGGCGTCGGAGTCGTCCTCGTCGCCGCCGCCGAGCGCGAACAGGTCGAAGGTGAACTCGCCGTGGTCCTCCTTGCGCTTCTGCGCCACGGTGGCGTCCACGGCCTCCTCGTGCACGGCCAGCAGGGCGCGGCGGGCGTAGCCGAGGGAGTCGAAGGCGCCGGCCTTGATCATGGACTCGATGGTGCGCTTGTTGCACACCACGAGCGGCACCTTCGCCAGGAAGTCGCCGAAGCCCGTGTACGAGCCCTTCTCCTCGCGCCCCTGGACCATGCCCTTGACCACGTTGGCGCCCACGTTGCGGACGGCGCCCATGCCGAAGCGGATGTCCCGGCCGACGGGGGTGAAGGTCAGGTGGGACTCGTTCACGTCCGGGGGCAGCACGGTGATGCCCATGTGGCGGCACTCGTTGAGGTACATGGCCAGCTTGTCCTTGTCGTCGCCCACCGAGGTGAGCAGCGCGGCCATGTACTCCGCCGGGTAGTGCGCCTTGAGGTAGGCCGTCCAGTAGGAGACCAGGCCGTAGGCGGCCGAGTGCGCCTTGTTGAACGCGTAGTCCGAGAAGGGCAGCAGGATGTCCCACAGGGCCTTCACCGCGGCCTCCGAGTAGCCGCGGTCCAGCATCCCCTGGTGGAACGCCTCGTACTGCTTGTCCAGCTCCGACTTCTTCTTCTTGCCCATCGCACGGCGCAGGATGTCGGCCTGGCCGAGCGAGTAGCCCGCCACCTTCTGGGCGATCGCCATGACCTGCTCCTGATACACGATCAGGCCGTAGGTGGTGTCCAGGATCTCCCGCAGCGGCTCCTCCAGCTCCGGGTGGATCGGGGTGATCTCCTGCTGCCCGTTCTTGCGCAGCGCGTAGTTGGTGTGCGAGTTCGCGCCCATGGGGCCGGGGCGGTACAGGGCGATGGTCGCCGAGATGTCCTCGAAGTTGTCCGGGCGCATCATCTTCAGCAGCGAGCGCATGGGCCCGCCGTCGAGCTGGAACACGCCGAGGGTGTCACCGCGGGCCAGCAGCTCGTAGGCCGCCGGGTCGTCCACGTCGAGGGTCTCCAGGTCCAGGTCCACGCCCTGGTTCGCCTTCACGTTCTCGAGCGCGTCCGAGATGATCGTGAGGTTGCGCAGCCCCAGGAAGTCCATCTTGATCAGGCCCAGGGACTCCGCCATCGGGTAGTCGAACTGCGTGATGACCTGGCCGTCCTGCAGGCGGCGCATGATCGGGATGACGTCGATCACCGGCACCGAGGACATGATCACGCCGGCCGCGTGCACGCCCCACTGCCGCTTCAGGCCCTCGAGGCCCTTGGCGGTCTCGAAGACCTCCTTCGCCACCGGGTCCGTGGCGATCAGCTCGCGGAAGGGCGCGGCCTCCCCGTAGCGCGGGGCCGCGGGGTCCTCGATGTCCTTGAGCGGGATGTCCTTGGCCATCACCGCCGGCGGCAGCGCCTTGGTGAGGGACTCGCCCATCGAGAAGGGCTGGTCCATCACGCGGGCCGAGTCCTTCAGGGCCTGCTTGGTCTTGATGGTGCCGTACGTGACGATCATGGTGACGCGCTCGTCGCCGTACTTGCGGGTGACGTAGTCGATCACCTCGGAGCGACGGCGGTCGTCGAAGTCGACGTCGAAGTCGGGCATGGACACGCGGTCCGGGTTGAGGAACCGCTCGAAGATCAGCCCGTGCTTGAGCGGGTCCAGGTCCGTGATGCGCAGCGCGTACGCCACCATCGATCCGGCGCCCGAGCCGCGGCCCGGGCCCACCCGGATGCCGTTCTCCTTGGCCCAGTTGATGAAGTCGGCCACGACGAGGAAGTACCCGGGGAAGCCCATCGAGATGATGACGTCCAGCTCGTAGTCCGCCTGCTTGCGCACGTGGTCCGGCACGCCGTCCGGGTAGCGGTAGGCCAGACCGGAGGCGACCTCCTTGATGAGCCAGCTGGTCTCGTCCTCGCCCTCCGGCGTGGGGAAGACCGGCATGTAGTTGGCCTTCGTGTCGAACTCGACCTCGCACCGCTCGGCGATGAGCAGCGTGTTGTCGCAGGCCTCGGGCAGCTCCGCGAAGAGCTCGCGCATCTGCCGCGGGGACTTCAGGTAGTACTCGGTGCCGGAGAACGCGAAGCGGGAGCCGCCCTGGTCGTAGCTGGGCTCGTTGAGCTTCGAGCCCGACTGCAGGGCCAGCAGCGCCTCGTGCGCCTTGGCGTCGTGCTCGTGGGTGTAGTGCAGGTCGTTCGTGGCCACGAACGGCAGGCCCAGGTCCTTGGCGAGCCGGCGCAGGTCCGTCATCACCCGGCGCTCGATGTCGAGGCCGTGGTGCATGATCTCGCAGTAGTAGTTGTCCTTGCCGAAGATGTCCCGGAAGTCCGAGGCCGCCTGCATCGCCTCCCGGTACTGGCCCAGGCGCAGGCGCGTCTGCACCTCGCCGGAGGGGCAGCCCGTGGTGGCGATCAGGCCCTTCGAGTACTGGCTCAGCAGCTCCCGGTCCAGCCGCGGCCACTTGGCGTACACCGAGTCCAGCGAGGCGATCGAGCCCATCCGGAACAGGTTGTGCATCCCCTCGGTGGTCTCGCTCAGCAGCGTCATGTGCGTGTACGCACCGCCGCCGGACACGTCGTCCCCCCGCTGGTGGGGCTCGCCCCAGCGGGTCTTCTCCTTGTCCGTGCGGTGCTGCTGCCCGGGGGCCACGTAGGCCTCGAGCCCGATGATCGGCTTGACGCCCGCCGCCGTCGCCTTGGACCAGAAGTCGTAGGCGCCGAAGAGGTAGCCGTGGTCCGTGATGGCCAGCGAGTCCATGCCCAGCCGCTGGGCCTCGGCGAACAGGTCGTCCAGCTTCGCGGCGCCGTCGAGCATGGAGTACTCGGTGTGCGTGTGCAGGTGGACGAAGCCGCCGTCCTTCACGGCGTCGGGGCGGGCGTCGGCGGACACGGTCATGCGGGGTGGGCCTTTCGACGGGGAGGACGGCAGGGCCGCACCAGCCTACTCGTGGTGCCCGGGCGGCGGGGCCGGACCGGGACGGGGGTCACATCGACGGTGCAGGCTCAGTCCTCGTCGCCGCGCAGCGCCGCCAGGGCGTGGGCGAGGTCGTCCGGATACGGGGAGGTGATCGTCACCGGCTCCCCCGTGACCGGGTGCGGGAACGCCAGGCGGTGGGCGTGCAGCCACTGGCGGGTCAGCCCGAGCTCGGCCGCCAGGCGCGGATCCGCCCCGTACGTGAGGTCGCCGACGCACGGGTGGCGCAGCGCCGAGGTGTGCACGCGGATCTGGTGGGTGCGCCCGGTCTCCAGGTGGACCTCGAGCAGGGTGGCCCGGCCGAACACCTCGAGCGTCTCGTAGTGGGTCACGGACGGCCGGCCGTCCTCGAGCACCGCGAACTTCCAGTGGTGGCCGGGATGCCGCCCGATGGGCGCGTCCACGGTGCCGCTCAGCGGGTCCGGGATGCCCTGGACCACGGCGTGGTAGACCTTCTCCGGCACGCGCTCGCGGAACTGGTCCTTCATGGCCGTGTAGGCGCGCTCGGTCTTGGCCACGACCATGACCCCGGTGGTGCCGACGTCGAGCCGGTGCACGATCCCCTGGCGCTCAGGGGCGCCCGAGGTGGTGATGTCGTAGCCGAGGGCGGCCAGGGCGCCCACCACGGTGGGCCCGACCCAGCCCGGCGAGGGGTGCGCGGCCACGCCGGTGGGCTTGTCCACGGCCACCAGGTCCTCGTCCTCGTACAGGATGCTCAGCGCGTCCACGCGCTCTGCCCTCACTTCCAGGGGGTCGGGGTCGTCGGGGACGTCGACGGCGAGGGTCTCCCCCACCACGGCCTTCGCGGACTTGGCCAGGACGCGGTCCCGGCGGCCGGAGCGCGACTCGGCCCGCACCAGGCCCCGGGAGAACCAGTCCGCCAGCAGCGAGCGGGAGACGCCGAACGCGTCGGCGAGCACCGCGTCGACCCTCCGGCCCGCCTCGGCCTCGGTGACCTCGAGCCGCTCGGTCAGTCCCGGTCTCATGCCCATGTCCTCACGCCTCCCGTGTGCCGTCCAGGCGGCGGCCGGTCATCACGAGCAGGGCGACGCCGATGACGGAGCAGACGATGAACGAGTCCGCCACGTTGAAGATCGCGAAGTGCGGCACGGAGATCATGTCGACCACGTGGCCGCGCCCGAACGCCGGGGGCCGGAACAGCCGGTCCGTGAGGTTGCCGAGCACGCCGCCGGCGAGCCCGCCCAGCGCCAGGGCCCACGGCGTCGAGCGCACGCGGGCGATCCCGACGAGGGCGGCGACCGCCACCACGGCTTGGATGATGGTGAACACCCAGGTGTGGTCCTCGCCGATGGAGAAGGCCGCGCCCGGGTTCAGGATGTAGTGCCAGCGCAGCACCCCGGGGATCACCGCGACGGAGTCCCCCAGCTGCATCGTGCTCTCGACCGCGTACTTGGTCAGCTGGTCGAGGGCGTAGGCCAGCACCGCCACGATGAGGGCGGTGAGCACGGCTCGCCGGCCCGCGCGAGGGGATCGCGGGGCCGGCGCGGCGTCGACGGCACGACTCACGCCGTGGGCGTGGGGGGCTCGACGCGCTTCTGGGCGCGGATCTCCCGCAGCTGGCCCTCGATGTAGGAGGTGAGGCGGCTGCGGTAGTCGGTCTCGAAGCTGCGCAGCTGTTCGACCTCGCCCTCCAGGCCGGCCTTCTCCACGGCCAGGGCCTCGAGGGTGCGGGCCTTCTGCTCCTCGGCGTCGCTGACGAGCCGGGCCGCGGTGGCCTCGGCCTCGGCGACGAGCTCGGTGCTGCGCTGCTCGCCCGCGGCGACGTGCTCGTCATGCAGCCGCTGGGCCATGGCCAGGACGCCGGCGGCGGAGGTCGCGGCCGCGTCGGCGGACTCGGGGGCGGCGGCCGGGGCCGACTCCTCGGCGGAGGCCGGGGTCGCGGCGGCCTCCGGGGTGTCCGCAGCGGGGCCGGCGGCCGGGGCGGCGCCGCCGGCGCGCAGCTCCGCGTTCTCGGACTCGAGCTGCTCGTTGAGGGCGATCAGGCGCTTGAACTCCGCCACGATCTCGTCGAGGAAGTCATCCACCTCGGTCTGGTCGTAGCCCTCGCGGAACTTCGTGGGCTGGAACTGCTTGTTGACCACGTCTTCCCAGGACAGCGCCATGGAACCGTCTCGCTCTCTGCTCGGTGCTCGGGGACGGCCGGGCGGCCCGGCGCGTCGGCGGTCGGCGCGCCGGTGAGGGGCGGCGCCGATCCTGCCGCGAAGACTACCACCGGGGCCGACAGCCGCCCCGGGCCGCGGGTCAGGCCACGCCGGCCAGGCTCAGCACCAGGACCCGCAGCAGGACGACGCCGAGGAACACGATGAGGAAGGCCACGTCCAGGCCGATGCCGCCCAGGTTCACCGGCGGCACGGCACGACGCACGGGGCGCAGCAACGGATCGGTGGCCCCGTACACGCCGCTGGCCAGCATGAGGGCCGCCCCGGTGGGGCGCCAGTGGCGGACGAACGACTGCGTGACGTCCAGGACGATCCGCACGGTCAGCGCCGCGAGCACCACCGTCAGGGCGATGTAGGCGAGGGCGAGGAGCAGCTGCATGGGCGCCTCAGTCGCCGTCGAACGGGGAGTCGGCCGCGCCGGACTCGCCCTGCTCGGCGCCGACGACGTCCACGGTGGCCGGGGTCAGCAGGAACACCTTGCTGGTGATGCGGGAGATCGAGCCGTGCAGGCCGAAGACGAGGCCGGCCGCGAAGTCCACGAGGCGCTTGGCCTCGTTCTCACCGAGGTCGGTCACGTTCATGATCACGGGGACGCCGGAGCGGAAGGCCTCGCCGATCGCCTTCGCGTCGTTGTAGGAGCGGGGGTGGACGGTGGAGAGGGTGTGCACGGAGGCTCCTTCGGCAGACGACGCTGCGGCTCGCTTGATGGGGGTCACCGGGGCCCGGTAGCCCGGGTCGACCGGCTCGGGACGCGCCGGACGCCGGGGTTCGACGGGATCGGCCGCGGTGGAGCCGGACGGGGTCACGGGCTCCGGCCGCTCGGCCGGCTCGGGATCGCGGACCGCAGCCGGGCGGACGGCCTCCATGTGGGGGTCGGTGTCCGGCTCCGCGGGGCGGCGCGCCTCGACGACCTCGTGTCGGGGCGCGGTCTCCCGCTCGGCCGCACGCGGCTGCTCGTCGTACTCGTCGCCGTCGGCCAGGCCGAGGTAGATCATCGTCTTCTTCAGGGCACCAGCCATGAGTCTTCCTTCACCACGTCCTCCGGCCCCGGGGGCCGCCGTCGTTCGTCGTCGGTGCGCGTGCGTCCGCACGGTCCTGTCGCGTCCCGCCGGGACGCGCGGGGTCAACGTTAGCCCACCGCGTCCCGGGCCCCCAGAACGTCGGAGCCGATGCGCACCTGTGTCGCCCCGGCGCGCACGGCCGCCTCGAGGTCCGCGCTCATCCCCATGGACAGTGCGGTGGCCTCCGGATGCGTCTGCCGCAGGCGCGCGCCGAGTGCGGCAAGGCGGCGGAACGCGTGCTCCGGGTCCAGGCCGCGCGGTGCCACGCACATCAGCCCGCCCAGCCGCAGGCCCGGCAGGCCTGCGATGACGTCCGCGAGGGCGGGGACGTCCTCGGGGCGGGCGCCGCCGCGCGGGCCGATCCCCTCGGGACGGTCCTCGTCGGCGCGGTCGTCGACATCCACCTGCACGAGGCACTCCAGGTCGGGGATCGCGGCCTCGGGCTCGCGCTCGCGCCGCAGCACGAGCGCCCGCGAGAGCGCCTCGGCCAGTTCGGGTCGGTCCACCGACTCCACCACGGACGCGTAGCGCACCACGTACTTGGCCTTGTTGGTCTGCAGCTGGCCCACGAAGTGCCAGCGCGGGGCGTCCGCCCCCAGAGCCGCGGCGACGGCCTCGGCCTTGGGCCGGGCCTCCTGGTCGCGGTTCTCCCCCACGTCGGTCACGCCGAGCGCGGCGAGGCGCACGACGTCGTCGGCGGGGTGGGTCTTGGTCACGACGACGAGCGCGGGCTCCGCCTCGCGCCCGGCGTCCCGCGCGGCGTCGGCGATGCGGGCGTGCACCGCGGCGAGCGCGTCGGCGATCTCCCGGGCGCGGGGGTCCGTCGGGGTCGGCCCGGCGGTGGCGGGGGCGGTCATGCGTCTCCTCTCGGGACGGTGGCGTCGGGGTCGGCGCGCCAGACGAGGCCGGCGAACCGGCCCTCACCGGGCGCCCGACGGTGTGAGAACAGGCGCTCGTCCTCCCGCGTGCACACGTTGATCGTCGCGGTGGCCACCCCGCGGGCACGGAGGACCTCCGCGGCGCCGGCGGGCAGGTCGAGGGCGGGGGTGCCCCAGGACGTGGTGGCCGCGGTCGCCGGGAGGCAGGCGGCGGCGTCGTCGCGCATGGCCGCGGGCACCTCATAGCAGCGGCCGCACACGCCGGGGCCGATCCAGGCGCGCAGGCCGGGACCGGTCCGGTCGGCCTCCGGCCGCAGGGAGAGCAGCCGATCGACGGTCGCCTCCAGGACGCCGTCCAGCAGCCCGCGCCGCCCGGCGTGGGCCACGGCGGTCGCGCCGGTCGTCTCGTCGACGACGACCACGGGGAGGCAGTCGGCCACCATGACGGCCAGCGGCCGTGACCCGTCGCGGCTCACGGCGGCGTCGGCCACGGGGGCCGAGGCACCGCCGCGCCCGGGCCCGTCCGCCCACACGACGTCGGCCGAGTGCACCTGGTCCAGATAGAGCGTGGCGCCCTCGGGGACCCCCATCACGCGCTCCAGGGCGCGGCGGGCGGCGCTGACGCGAGCGAGCCCCGCGGCCTCGTCCGGCGGGACCACGTGCGGCGCGAGGTTGCCGGCGGCCACGGACGTCCAGGCCACGTGCACGGCGCCCGTCGCGGTGCGGACGGTCTCGCGGTGCACGAAGGGGCCGGCGGGGACCCGTGCGGTCCCGGCCGGCCCCTCCGCGGCCGTCACTTGAGGAAGTCCGGGACGTCCAGGTCCGAGGACCCGGCGCCGAGGTCCGGCTCCACCACGGTGGGCAGGTCCTGCTGGCGGCGCGGCTGCTGCTCCTGCGGGGCCAGCGGCACGGTGCCGCGCACGGCGGGGCGCTCGGCCTGCTGCGGCTGGGCCGGGGCGGCGGGCTGCGGCTGGGCGGCGGGCTGCGGCTGCGCGGGGGCCGCGGCCCGCTGCGGGGCCGCCTGCTGCTGCACGGCCTGCGGGGCGGCCGGGGCGGAGGTGACGTCCACCTTGTCGAAGCCCGCGGCGATCACGGTCACGCGCACCTCGTCGCCGAGGGCGTCGTCGATGACCGCGCCGAAGATGATGTTGGCCTCCGGGTGGGCGACCTCCTGGACCAGTCGCGCGGCCTCGTTGATCTCGAAGAGGCCGAGGTCGGAGCCGCCCTGGATGGAGAGCAGCACGCCGTACGCGCCGTCGATGGAGGCCTCGAGCAGCGGCGAGGCGATCGCCAGCTCGGCCGCCTTGACGGCGCGGTCCTCGCCCTGCGCGTGGCCGATGCCCATGAGCGCGGAGCCCGCGCCCTGCATCACGGACTTCACGTCCGCGAAGTCGAGGTTGATCAGGCCCGGGGTGGTGATCAGGTCGGTGATGCCCTGGACGCCGGAGAGGAGCACCTGGTCCGCCTGACGGAAGGCGTCCATGACCGAGACGTTGCGGTCCGAGATGGACAGCAGCCGGTCGTTCGGGATCACGATGAGGGTGTCGACCTCGTCCCGCAGGGCGTCGATGCCCGCCTCGGCGGAGCCGGCGCGACGGCGGCCCTCGAACGTGAACGGACGGGTCACGACGCCGATGGTCAGGGCGCCGAGCGAGCGCGCGATGCGGGCCACGACGGGCGCCCCGCCGGTGCCGGTGCCGCCGCCCTCGCCCGCGGTCACGAACACCATGTCCGCGCCCCGCAGGACCTCCTCGATCTCCTCCGCGTGGTCCTCGGCGGCCTGGCGGCCCACCTCGGGGTTCGCGCCCGCGCCGAGTCCACGGGTGAGCTCGCGGCCCACGTCCAGCTTCACGTCCGCGTCCGACATCAACAGCGCCTGGGCGTCCGTGTTGATGGCGATGAACTCCACGCCGCGGAGCCCCACCTCGATCATGCGGTTCACGGCGTTCACGCCGCCGCCGCCGATGCCGACGACCTTGATGACGGCCAGGTAGTTCTGGGGTGCAGCCACGGTGTTGGTTCCCTTTGTTCGAGATCTCGAGAGGTCCGCGCGAGGCACATCGCCCCGATGATCGGCGGCCACCCGGGGTGGACACCTTCAAGCACAGCGTGAAGCGAGCCTCGCGCGCGTTCGGATCCACCGTACTGGGAGGCCCGCGTCACGCGCAAAAGAAAACGGCGTGTCCACGCGGAAAAGACGCCCTCAACATCAACTTTCACGTGAGACTCGAAGGACGAGCCTCCGCAGTGATGGCACCCCGACTCGCATGAGGCCCCGCGCCCCGACCTTCACCTTCACGTTCTACTGGAGACTCCTGTGGCCCCGGTTCAGCGCGTGATCGGCCGCGTGGGCACGGAGACGTCGATCTCGGCGACGCCGCCCGCCGCGGACCCGTGCCGCTCGTCCGCCAGGAACGCCTCGGCCACGGACCCCTTGAGGCCGGCGTCCTGCGCGTCGCCCCAGACCAGGGTCACCCCACCCTCGAGCGCCAGACGGACCTGGCCCGGGCCCCGGGAGTCGGCCGTCTCGACACGATCCGCCACGGCCTCCGGCAGGGCGGCCAGCACCTCGGCCACCTCGGCGCGCTCCTCCTGCGCCCGCTGCGCCAGCTCCTCCGAGAACGCGGGGAGGTCCTCGCCCTCGAGCCGTTCCTCCGGCACTCCCGTCAGGACGGTGCCGTCTGCGAGCAGCAGCTGCACACCGTCGTCGCCATCCCGCCGGGCCCGCGTCTCATGCTCCCGGACCACGACCTCCAGGCCGGTGGGCAGGCGGGGAACGGTCTGGACCTCGGCCACTCCGGGCAGACCACCGACCAGCTCGCCCACACAGCCGGCGCCGACGCGGGACAGCGGCACGCCGTACACGGGCTCCAGGCGCTCCTGGACCTCGGCGGCGGAGACATGGCGGGTGCCGGTGACCTCGACGCGGTCCACCGCGAGCACGGGCGAGAAGAACACGACCCAGCCCAGGGCGGTCAGCACCGCGAGGACCGCGGCCGCCACACCCCAGCGCGTGGCGCGGCGCCGGCGCGCGGTGCGGCCCGGGAATCGGACCACGGTGGAGGCGTCGGCCCCGGCTGGTGCGACCGGCGGCGTCCCGCGGCCGAGCCTCACGGGTGGGCGACGCCGGGCGCCGCGTCCCGACCGAGCTCGGCCAGCAGGTCCGCACCCAAGGCGGTGACGTCCCCCGCGCCCATCGTCAGGACGACGTCGCCGGCCGTGGCGCCCGCCGCGAGCGAGCGCACCGCCTCGGCGCGGTCCTCGGCGACGACACGGTCCTCGGCGGCGCCCGTGGTGAGGCGGGAGGCGATGAGGGACGAGTCGACGCCGGGCATCGGCTCCTCCCGGGCCGCGTACACGGGCAGCACGCGCACCGCGTCCGCCCCGGAGAGGGCGGCGGCGAACTCGGCGGCGAAGTCCCGGGTGCGGGAGAACAGGTGGGGCTGGAACAGGACGTGCACGCGGGCGTCGCCGGCCACGGCACGGCCGGCGGAGACCGCGGCGGCCACCTCCGTGGGATGGTGCGCGTAGTCGTCGAAGACCCGCACGCCGCGCGCGGCGCCGCGGAACTCGAAGCGGCGGGCCGTGCCCCGGAAGGCCTCCACGCCCCGCACGGCGGCCTCGAAGGCCATGCCCGCCCGGACGGCGGCCAGGACCACAGCGGCGGCGTTCAGCGCGTTGTGCCGGCCGGGCACCTGCAGATGCAGGGTGCGCTCCGGGCCGCCCGCCATCCGGAACGTGGCGCGCTGGCCCACTCCGGTCTCGCCCGGCTCCACCGCGAGGTCGGTGACCAGCAGGTCCGGCGCCACGCCGTCACGGGGCGCCGAGCCGTAGGTCACGACGTCGGCGGCCGCGTGCTCCCGTGCCCAGGCGGCCAGGTCCGCCGCGCCGGCGTCGTCGAGGCAGGCCACGAGGACCCCGCCCTGGGCGGCGGCCGGCAGCCCGCCCGCGAAGTCCCGGAAGACCTGGTGCACCGCCTCCTCGGTCCCGTAGTGGTCCAGGTGGTCGGCCTCCACGGTCGTGACGATCCCGATCGTGCTCGGGTAGTTCACCAGGGTGCCGTCGGACTCGTCGGCCTCCGCGATGAACCACTCGCCCCGGCCCGCCCGGGCGTTGGTGCCGAGCCCGGCGACGGCGGCGCCGACCGCGAACGTGGGGTCCCAGCCGGCGTCGGAGAAGGCCATGGCGGCCATGGAGGACGTGGTGGTCTTCCCGTGCGTGCCGGCGACGGCCAGCACCCGGTGGCCGCGCATGGCCAGGGCGAGGCCCTCGGAACGGTGCAGCACGCGCAGTCCGCGCGCCACGGCGGCGTCGTGCTCCGGGTTGCCCGGCCCGGCGATCGAGGAGGCGATCACCGTGGTGACGTCCCGGCCGAGGTGCGCCGCGTCGTAGCCGACCGTGATCCGGGCGCCGCCCGCGGCGAGCTCGCGCATCACGGGCAGGTCCTTCGCGTCGGAGCCGGACACCGCGACGCCTTGCTCCTGCAGGATGCGGGCGACCCCCGACACGCCGACACCGCCGATCCCCAGCAGGTGCACGCGGCCCAGGTCGGCGAAGCGGCCCTCGGCCGCGGGACGGGTGCTCTCGTCTCGGCTCATCGCCGGGCTCCTTCCTGGGCGGCCGAGCGCACGAGGCCGGCCATGGTGACGTCCGCATCCCGGACGCCGAAGCGGGCGGCCGCCTCCCCCATGCGCGCGAGACGCTCGGGGTCGGTCGCCAACGGGATCAGCTGACGCTGCACCCACGCGCGCCCGAAGGCGTCGTCACGGACGAGCAGCGCGCCCTCCGCCTCCACCACGGGGCGGGCGTTGAGCGCCTGCTCGCCGTTGCCGATGGGCAGGGGAACGTAGACGGCGGGCAGGCCGACCGCGGACACCTCGCAGACCGTGCCGGCGCCCGAGCGGGCCACGATCAGGTCGGCGGCGGCGTAGGCCTGCTCCATGCCCGCCAAGTACTCCCGCTGGACGTAGCCGTCCCGGACCAGCAGGCTGCCGTCGTCCTCGGTGAGGGCCTTGTCCCGACCGGTCAGGTGGAACACCTGCAGACCGGCGTCCAGGAGGTCGCCCAGCGCGGCGCGCACGGTGCGGTTCACGGCCAGCGCACCCGAGCTGCCGCCGGTCACCACGACGGTGGTCCGGTCCGGGTCCAGGCCGAGGGCCTCACGGGCGGCACGGCGGGCGGCCGCCCGGTCCAGGCCGGAGATCTCGGGGCGCATCGGCATGCCCACCCAGCGGGCACCGCGGAGGCGGGTGTCCGGCAGGGCGGTGCCGACGTGCGCGGCCCGCAGGGCGCCGATGCGGTTGGCCAGGCCGGGGCGGGCGTTGGCCTCGTGGACCACCACGGGCACACCGGCCCGGAACGCGGCGAGGTACACGGGCGTGGCGACGTAGCCGCCCACGCCCACGACGACGTCGGCGCGCCGGTCCCGCAGGATCCGGGCCGCCGTGGCGACCGCGGCGCGCATGCGGGCCGGGAAGCGGACGACGTCCATCGACGGGCGGCGCGGCATCGGGACCCGGTCGATCAGGTCGAGCTCGTAGCCCGCCTCGGGGACGAGACGCGTCTCCATGCCGGAGGCGGTGCCGACCATGGTGCACTCGACGGGACCGCCGCCGTCGCCCTCCAGGGCGCGGGCGATCGCGAGCATCGGGGAGATGTGGCCGGCGGTGCCGCCGCCGGCCAGCACCACCCGCAGGGGTCCGGAGGGATGAGAGGTCTGCGTCATCGGGGCTCCTGGAGGGCGGGGGTGGGG
>NZ_JABFBA010000001.1:91216-104799 GCF_017168445.1 Micrococcus sp. KRD026
CCAGGATCACGGGGAGGGGGTCGGTGTCCGGCTCGTCCGCCTGCGGGCGGGCGTCCGGCTGCGCGGCACGGCGGCGCTCGTGACGGGCGAAGGCCAGCACGATGCCGACCGCGCTCAAGGACAGGGTGAGCGCGGAACCACCATAGGAGATGAAGGGCAGGGGGACGCCCACCACGGGGATGACCCCGGAGACCATCGCGATGTTGACGGACGCCTGACCCACCAGCCAGGCCAGGATCCCCCACGTGGACAGGCGGATGAACGTGGACGTGGTCCCGGCGGCGACGCGGTAGATGCCGATCGCCAGGCCGAGGTAGGCCAGCAGCACCACCAGCGTGCCCACGAGCCCGAGCTCCTCGCCGAGGATGGTGAAGATGAAGTCGTTCTCGGCCTCCGGGATGTAGCTCCACTTCTGGCGGGACTGGCCGAGGCCCGCGCCCCACCAGCCGCCCGAGGCCAGGGCGTACATCCCGTGCGCCGGCTGGAAGCAGGGGTCGGTGGCGTCCGAGCAGTCCCCCATCCAGGCCTGCACCCGGACCATGCGGTGCGGGGCGAGGAGGGTCAGGGCCAGGATGCCCAGCACGCTCAGCGCCAGGAAGGTGAGGAAGACCCCCCAGTGGGTGCCGGCCACATACAGCACCGTGGCCAGCACGATCGCGAGGATGATCGCGGTCCCGAGGTCGCTGCCCGCCATCACCAGGCCCAGCAGCAGCAGGCCGCCGGGCAGCACCGGGATCAGGGCGTGCCGCACCTGGGTGACGAGGCGGTGCTTGCGCTCCAGGACCGCCGCCGCCCACAGGGCCAGGGCGAGCTTGGCGGCCTCGGAGGGCTGCATCCGGAACCCGCCGATGCCCAGCCAGTTGCGATTGCCGCCCACGGTGACGCCGAGCGGGGAGAACGCGACCAGCGCGAGCAGGATCACGGCCACGCCGAACGCCGGCCAGGCGAGCGCCTTGAAGACGCGCACCGGCAGGCGCGAGAACACGAGCAGGGCCGCCACGCCCGCCACCGCCCAGGCGCTCTGGCGCAGGAACAGCGCGTACGAGCCGCCGCCGGTGCCGATCGCCTCGACGGAGGACGAGGAGAGCACCATCACGAGCCCCAGCACGGTGAGCAGGGCGGTGCAGCCGCTGATGAGCAGGACCGACAGGTCGAGGGCGCGGCGACCCTCGAGGACCCGCCACATCCGGTGCAGGAGCCGCTCCCGGTGCTCGGGGGCGTCGTCGTCCGCGCGGGGGCGGACCGGGCGGAGCTCGATCGGGGACATGGCCCTCCTCACGGGGGAAGCGAGACGGTCGGGTGGGCGGCGGGTCAGTCGGTGTCGGGGGCGGCGTCGTCGTGCACGTCCCAGCCGTGCTCGCGCATCAGCCCGGCGACGGCCTCGATGAATGCGTCGCCGCGGGCCGCGTAGGAGCGGAACTGGTCCATCGACGCCGCGGCGGGCGCCATGAGCACGGTGTCACCGGGGCGGGCCAGGCCGTCGGCCACGCGCACCGCCTCGGCCATCACGGCCGCGCCGTCGGCGGGGCCGGTGCCGTCGGCCGCGGCGAGGGGGGCGTGGACGGGGACGTCCGGGGCGTGCGCGGCCAGGGCAGCGCGCAGGGCCGAGGTGTCCCTGCCCAGGAGCACCACCGCCCGGAGCCGGTGGGCGTGCGCGGCCACCAGCTCGTGATAGGTCACGCCCTTGGGCAGGCCGCCGGCCAGCCACACCACGGAGCTGAACGCCGCCAGCGACGCGTCCGCGGCGTGCGGGTTCGTCGCCTTGGAGTCGTTGACCCACATGATGTCGCGGGAGGTGGCCACGAGCTGGATGCGGTGCTCCCCGCGGTCGTAGGAGCGCAGGCCCTCGGCCACGGCCGCGGGGCTCACCCCGACGGCCCGGGTCAGCGCCGCCGCGGCGGCCGCGTTGGCCATGGTGTGGCGCGGCGCCACCGGGCCCAGGTCGGCGCGCTCGGCCAGGGCGATCGCCTCGTGGCGCCGGTTGTCCAGGAACGCACGGTCCACGAGGATCCCGTCCACGACGCCGATGTCGGACAGGCCCGGGGTGTCCGTGGTGAAGCCGATCGCGCGGCAGCCCTCCTGGACGTCCGCGCGCTCCACGAGGGTGCGGGTCAGCGGGTCCTGCTCGTTGAACACGCAGGCCACCCGCGTGTTCGCATACACCTTGCCCTTGGCGGCGGCGTACTCCTCCATCGAGCCGTGCCAGTCCACGTGGTCCTCGGCCAGGTTCAGCACCGCAGACGACGCCGGGGCCAGGCCGTGCGTCCAGTGCAGCTGGAAGCTGGAGAGCTCGAGGGCGAGCACGTCGAAGCCCTGCGGGTCGCGGATCGCGTCGAGCACGGGGGTGCCGACGTTGCCGCAGGCCACCGCTCGACGGCCGTCCGCCCGCAGGATGGCCTCGACCATCGTCACGGTCGTCGTCTTGCCGTTCGTGCCCGTCAGGCACACCCAGTCGGCGGTCTTCCGGCCGGCGCGCTCGCGCAGCCGCCAGGCGAGTTCGACGTCGGACCAGATCGGCAGGCCCGCCGCGTGGGCGGCCATCAGCAGCGGCTGGTCCGGCCGCCAGCCCGGGGAGGTCACGACGAGGTCCGCGGCGGCGCCGTCGACCTCGGGCAGCGCCTGCGTGGCCGCCCGGTCCAGCAGGACCTCGCGGACCCCCACGATCCGCAGGGTCTCGGCGCGCGCCCGGTTCTCGGGGCCGTCATCGCCGTCCACCACCACGACGGCGGCGCCCAGCTCGGCCAGGGTGTCGGCCACGGAGAAGCCGGTGACGCCCAGGCCCGTGACGACGACGCGCAGGCCGGCCCACCCCGGGGCGTCCCAGGACGTGAGGTCGGCGGTGCGGGCGGTGTCGGCGCGAGGCCGGCGCACCGGTGCGAGCGCGGCGTCGGACGCGGGGCCGGTCACGGGGTCACCCCCGCGAGGCCGCCCTGGCGGATGAGCCAGTCGCCGTAGAAGATCGCGAGCCCCACGGTGACGCACATCAGGGACAGCAGCCAGAAGCGGACCACGACGGTCACCTCGGCCCAGCCCTTGAGCTCGAAGTGGTGCTGCAGCGGCGCCATCAGGAACACGCGCTTGCCGCCGGAGACCTTGAACCAGCCCACCTGGATGATGACGGAGAGCGTGATCGCGACCATGAGGCCGGCCAGCACGGCCACCAGGATCTCGGTGCGCGTGAAGATCGCGAAGCCGGCCAGGGCGCCGCCCAGGCCCAGGGAGCCGGTGTCCCCCATGAAGATCTTGGCCGGCGAGGTGTTCCACCAGAGGAAGCCCAGCAGGCTGCCCGTGAGGATCGCCGCGAGCAGGGCGAGGTCCATGGGGTCGCGGACCTCGTAGCAGCCGCGGGTGCCCTCGAGCGCGCAGGACTGGCTCGACTGGAAGAGCGATATCAGGACGTAGGCGCCCGTGATCATGGCGGTGGCGCCCGTGGCGAGCCCGTCGAGGCCATCCGTGAGGTTCACGGCGTTCGTGGTGGCGGTGGTGATGAGGTTCGACCAGATCACGAACAGGATGACGCCGATCGCGGGTCCGGCGAAGGCCAGGTCGAGCCACGGGATGTCCCGGGCGAAGGAGATCGCCGTCGAGGCGGGGGTCAGGCCCCGCTCGTCCGGGAAGTTCAGGGCGAGGACCGCGAAGGCGGTGCCGATCAGGGCCTGGAGGATGATCTTGCCGCGCGGCGTCAGGCCGAGCGAGCGCTGCTTCGTGATCTTCGTGAAGTCGTCCACGAAACCGACGAAGGCCATGCCCACCGTGAGCAGCAGCAGGATCAGGCCGGAGGCCGTGGGCCCGCCGAAGTCGACGCCGAACACCGCGAGCAGCCCGTGGGTGATCAGGTACGCCAGCACCATGGAGCCGATGATGACCGCGCCGCCCATCGTGGGCGTGCCGCGCTTGGTCTTGTGGGTGGTCGGGCCGTCGTCGCGGACGAACTGGCCGTATCCGCGCTTGACGAGGAACCTGATGAACAGCGGGGTGCCGACGGCCGAGAGGACCAGGCCGAGCACGCCGCCGATGAGCAGTCCGATCACGGTCGGGACTCCTTCGGGGAGGCGGAGGGGGCGGCGACGGCGTCGGCCGTGGCGAGGCGCTCGCCGAGGGCCGCGAGCCCGACGCCGTTGGAGGACTTGACGAGGACGAGGTCGCCGGGGCGCAGGTGCTCGGCGAGGAACGCCTCGGCCTGCGCGGCGTCGTCGACGAAGTGCGCCTCCTCGCCCCAGCTGCCCTCGTTGAGGGCGCCGATGTAGAGCGGCCGGGCTCCGGCGCCCACCACCAGCAGCTGGGCGATGTTCAGGCGCACCACGGACTCGCCCACGAGGGTGTGCTCACGGACGCGGGCATCGCCGAGCTCGAGCATCTCCCCCAGGACGGCCCAGGTGCGGCGGCCGCTGGAGCGGCCGAGGGTGGCCAGCGTCCGCAGCGCGGCGCGCATGGACTCGGGGTTGGCGTTGTACGCGTCGTTGATGATCGTGACGCCGTCCGCGCGGTCGGTGCGCTCCATCCGGAAGCGGCTGGCGGGCCCGAGCCCGTCGAGACCACGGGCGATCTCGGCCGGGTCCATGCCGGCGGCGTGGGCGGCCGCGGCGGCGGCCAGCACGTTGTGCACGTGGTGCAGGCCGGTCAGTCCGGAGGCGACCGGATGCCGCACGGCGGCCTCATCCGTCCCGACCTGCAGGTCGAAGACGGGGCGCTCCTGGTCGTCGGCTCGCACGTCCCGTGCGGCGACGAGTCCCGACGCGCGGCCGGCGGCCACGTCCTCGGCCGCGCGGGCGACGCCCCGCTCGTCCGCGGTGAACCAGGTGATCGGGGCGGCGGTCCGTGCCGCCATGCCGGCGACACGCTCGTCGTCGAGGTTGAGGACGGCGACGCCCTCGGGGCCGAGGGCCTCCACGAGCTCGCCCTTGGTGCGCGCGATGTTCGCCACGCCGCCGAAGCTGCCCGCATGGGCGGTGCCCACCATGAGCACGACGCCGATGTCCGGGCGCACGATGTCGCAGAGGTACGCGATGTTGCCGACGTGGTCCGCGCCCATCTCGACCACGAGGAAGCGCGTGTCCAGCTCCGCCCGGAACACCGTGAGCGGCACGCCGACCTCGCCGTTGTACGAGCCGACCGGTGCGACGGTGGGGCCCTGGGTGGCCAGCAGCGCGGCGAGCAGGTCCTTCGTGGTGGTCTTGCCGGCCGAGCCGGTGATGCCGATGACGGTGGTCGGGGAGTGCTCCCGGACGCGGCGCACGACCTCCCGGGCGAGCGCGCCCATCGCGAGCACGGCGTCCGGAACGAGGATCGCCGGGTGCGCGGCGCCGTCGGGGGCGTGCGTGGCGCGCTCGGCGAGCACAGCGGCGGCGCCGGCGCCCAGCGCGGCGTCGATGAAGTCGTGGCCGTCGGCGCGCTCCCCCGGCTTCGCCACGTAGAGCGTGCCCTCGGCGGTGACCTCCCGCGAGTCGGGGGTGACGTGCACCAGCACGGTGGCGGGGTCGAGGGTGGCCGAGAGCGTGCCGGACACGGCCTCGGCGATCTGGGCTGCGGTGAGAGCGATCATGACTCGATGACCTTACCCTCGCGGGCGGGGCCGGAGCCCGAGGCGGAGGCCGCCGCGACACGGGCGGCCAGGGCCTCGCGCAGGGCCACCCGGTCGTCCAGCGGGACGAGCTCGCCGTCGTAGTCCATCGTGGTCTCGTGCCCGCGGCCGGCCAGGAGGATGCCGTCCTGCGGCCCCGCCAGCTCCACGGCGCGGCGGATGGCCGTGGCACGGTCGGCCACCTCCTCGATCACGACCGTGCGGCCCTCCTCCCGCGCGATGCGGTCGGCCTCGGCGCGGGCGCCGGCGAGGATGTGGGCGCGGATCGGGGCCGGGTCCTCCGAGTGGGGGGTGTCGTCGGTGACGATCAGCACATCCGCCGCCCGGGCCGCGATCGCGCCCATCACGGGCCGCTTGTCACGGTCACGGTCGCCGGCGGAGCCGAACACGATCAGGGTGCGGCCGCGCGTCCCGGCCGCCGCCCGGGCGTCGGCGAGGGAGCGCAGCGCCTGGACCATGCCGTCCGGGTTGTGCGCGAAGTCGACGACGGCGTCCGGCTCGCGGCCCACGACCTCCATCCGCCCCGGGACGGCGGCAGCCAGAGGGCCCTCCCCCGCGGGCACGTCCAGGACCGCGGCGAGCGCGTCCAGGTGCTCCTCCCCCACGGCGTGCAGCACGAGCAGAACCGCGAGGGCCGCGTTGGCCACGTTGAAGCGGCCCGGCAGACCGACGGAGGCCCGCAGCTCCCGGCCCGTGGCCGCGTGGCGCAGCGTGAAGCGGTGGCCGAGGCCGTCCGGCGCGAGCTCGGCGACCTCCCAGTCCGCCCGGAGGCCGGGGTCGTGTTCGGCCAGGGCGCCCGGCGTCGGCGCGGCCGGCCCGAGGGCGAGCGTGGTGACGGGAGCGCCGGCGGCCCGGGCCATGGCGACGCCCCAGCGGGGCCCCTCGCCGCCGTCGAGCGTGATGACGGCGTGGTCGGTGCGAGCGGGGTCGAACAGACCGGCCTTGGCCGCGAAGTACTCCTGCATCGAGCCGTGCATGTCCAGGTGGTCCTGGGTCAGGTTGGTGAACCCGGCCACCGCGTAGCGCAGGCCGGCGATCCGCTGGTACGCCACGGCGTGGGAGGAGACCTCCATGACGGCGGTGTCCACCTCCTCCTCGCGCATGAGCGCCATGAGGGCGTGCAGCTGGGTGGCCTCGGGCGTGGTGAGCGTGGAGGGGACCTCCCGCTCCCCCGCGCGGATCAGGATCGTGCCCACGATGCCCGACCGGCGCCCCAGGGCCTCGAGCAGGGCGGCGGCGAGGAAGCTCGTGGTGGTCTTGCCGTTGGTGCCGGTCACGCCGAGCAGGCGCGGGCCGGTGTCGCCCCCGCCGCCGTAGACGCGGGCCGCCACGGTGCCGGCGGCGGTGCGCACGGCGTCGACCTCGAGCACCGGGACGTCGGCCAGGCCCTGCTCCGCCAGGAGCGCGCGGCCCGCCGCGTCCGTCAGGACGCCGACGGCGCCGGCCTCCAGTGCCGTGGCCGCGAACGCCGCGCCGTGGGCGCGCGCCCCCGGAACGGCGACGTAGAGGTCGCCCGGGCGCACGACACGCGAGTCGAGGCTGACCCCCGTGACGCCGTCGGCCGGGGCCGCGCCGTGGACGTGGGCCGCGATCCCCGCCTCGGCCAGCGCCTGTGCGAGGGCGGGCCAGGCCGCGGCGGGGGTGTGGGAGGGGCCAGCGCCGTCCCCGTCCGCGCCCCTGCTCTCCGGAAAGGACGGCACCATGCCCGTGGCATCCTCGCCCGCCTCGGCCCCCCGCGCAGGGGGGTCGCTCGGAGTGGTCATGGGGGTGCTCCTGGGGTGCTCGGGGCCGGAGGCGTGGGTCACCACGGCCGGTCCTGCGGATCGTCCACGAAGACGCGGTAGTCGTTCGGCTCGGCTCCGGTGGCGGGCACGTCCGCCTGGCGGAGCATGTACTCCATGATCGTGGCGGCCGCGACGGACACGTCTCGGGAGCCCTGCTTCGACGGCGGCCGATGCATGGACACGGACACCACGAAGCGGGGGTCGTCGAGCGGGGCGACGGCGGTGAAGCCGAGGTTGTAGCCGTCGTACGTGCCGGTGTCGCTCGCGGCCTCGGCGGTGGAGGACTTGCCGCCCACGCGATACCCGGGGATCGCGGCGGCCTTGCTGGTGCCCTGCGTCACGACGGTCTCCATCATGCGGAGCATCTGCGCCGCCGTCTCCTCGGAGACCACGCGGTGGGGCTCCGCGGACGACTCCCAGCGCTTCTCCGCGCCGTCGCCGTCCACCGTGGCGTCGATCAGCCGGGCCGGGATCAGCACGCCGCCGTTGGCGAGGGCCTGGTACATCTGGGCGGTGTGCAGGGTGGTCTGGGTGTAGCCCTGGCCGAAGGCCGTGGTCAGGCGCTGGCGGCCGTCCCACTGTTCGGGCGGGACGAGGACGCTGCCCGCCTGCTGCGGCAGGCCGAGGTCGATGGGCTGGCCGACCCCGAAGGAGCGCATGTACTCGTAGCGCTGCTCGTCCGTGATCTTCTCGGCGATCTGCACCGTGCCCGTGTTGTAGGAGCGCGCGTAGATGCCTGCCACGGTCATGTCGAACGTCGGGTGCGGGGAGAAGTCCCGGATGGTCTGCCCGTCGAAGTCCTGGCTGCCGGGGACGGTGAAGCCGTCCGTGGCGGTGACCTTCCCGGCGTCGACGGCGGCCGCGATCGGCAGCGCCTTGCCCGTGGAGCCCGGCTCGTACGGCGTGCTCATCACGGTGGAGGTGCGGAAGTTCCCCTCGGTGGCGTCGGGGTCGGCGGGGTCCACCGTGGTGGAGTCCGCCATGACGATCACGTCGCCCATCTTCACGTCCATCACGACGGCGTTCGCCCACTCCGCCTCGTACTCGGCGGCGAGGGCGCCGAGGGTCTCCTGCGCGAACCACTGGGCGTCCTTGTCCACGGTCAGGCGCAGGTCGGCGCCGTCCACGGCCGGAACCTCCTCGAGCGGGGCGTTGGGGATGCGGATGCCGTCTGCGCCCACCTCGAACGTGCGGGTGCCCGGGGTGCCGGTCATGACGTCGTCCTGGCTGAGCTCGAGGCCCTCGAGGGCGGTGCCGTCGCCACCCATGAAGCCGATGATGCTGCCGGCGACCGACCCGTTCGGGTAGGTGCGGCGGTCCACCGCCTCGGAGAGCAGGCCCGGCACGTTGAGGGCCATGGCCGCATCCCGCACCTCCGGGGTCACGGAGCGACGCACCACGGCGTACGGGCGGGAGCCGATGGTGGCCTCGCGCACCTCCTCCTCCGACATGCCGAGCACCTCGGCCAGGCTGGCCAGGCGGGAGTCCACGTCCACCAGCACGGTCTCCCGGGCCTCGCGGTCCCATTCGTTGAAGTCCTTGACGAGGCGCTGGTCCACGACGATGTCGTAGCGGCGCACGCTGGCGGCCAGCACGTCGCCGTCGCGGTCCAGGATGGACCCGCGCTGCGGCAGGGTCTCCTGGTGTGTCAGGCGCTGGTCCATGGCCGCCGCGGCCTGCCCCGTGGGGTCGATGCCCTGCACGTAGACGAGCCGCAGTGCGAGCCCGCCGAGCAGGACGAAGACGAGCAGGAGAAGGATGCGGGTGCGCACGGCGGGGTGCCCGGGAGCGGGCCCGACCGTCGATCCGCCGCGGGGAAGGTGCGAGGCGGGACGGTCGATCAACGGTCGGCGGCGTCCTGGTCGGGGGCGGCGGAGGCGTCCTCGCCGCCGAGGGTGCGCGGTCCCTCGATCTCGTCCTGGCCGTCGCCGGCCGTCCCCTGGCGGACCGCGTCCGCGTCCGCCGGCGGCGCGACGTAGGTGGCGGAGATGTCGCCGTCCTGGGCCGCCTGGGCCTCGCCGCTGAACTGGCCCGTGCCCGCGTCCACGGAGGCGGTGCCGGCGGGGGCGACCATCCCGAGGGCGTCGGCGCGCGCGGCCAGGTTCTGCGGCGCCTCGAGGTGGCCCACCTGTTCGGCCAGCCGCTCATTGGTCTCGGTGACGGCCTGCTGCTCCTGGCGCAGGTCCAGGAGGGCGTACTGCCGGTTGGACATCGTGATGTTCATGACGAGCACCGCCGCGAGCGCGGCGAGCACCACGAGGACGCACAGCACGGTCACCCCGGAGCGGGATCGGGGCAGCGGGGCGGGCACCACCGAGAGCGGCGTGCGCTCCTGCGGAGTCGGCCGCGCAGGGGCGACGGGGGTCGACCCGGGGCGCAGCGACTCTGCGATCCGTGCGTGTGCGGCCATGCTCATCTCCTCGTGCAGCGTCATGCCGTGGTCCTGGACGTCCTGATCTTCTCAACCGCACGCACTCTCGCGGAGGAGGCGCGACGGTTCTCGGAGATTTCTTCTTCGGTGGGCTTCTCGGTGCCGCGGGTGAGCACCCGCACCACGGGTTCGTGCTCCTCCAGCACCACTGGGAACCCCGGGGGCGCCGTGGACGTGGCCCACGCGCTCAGGTGCCGCTTCGTGATGCGGTCTTCGAGGGAGTGGTAGCTCATCACCACGAGGCGCCCGCCCACGTGGAGGGCGTCGAGGATGGCGGGCACGGCGGCGTCGAGGATGTCGAGCTCCTCGTTCACGGCGATGCGCAGGGCCTGGAAGGTGCGCTTGGCCGGGTGCCCGCCGGTTGCCCCCGCGGCGACGGGGACGGCCGAGCGGATCACCTCGACGAGGCGGCCGGTGGTCTCGATGGGGGCCTCGTCGCGGGCCCGGACGATGGCCCGTGCGATGGGGCCGGCGAAGCGCTCCTCGCCGTCGCGACGGATGATGCGGCGCAGCTCCTGCTCGTCCAGCTCCGCCACGAGCGTCGCGGCGGAGCGCTCGGCGGTGTCGTCCATGCGCATGTCCAGCGGAGCGTCGTAGGAGTAGGCGAAGCCGCGCTCCCGGTCGTCCAGCTGGTAGGAGGACACACCGAGGTCGTAGAGCGCGGCGTCGACCTTCGTGACGCCCGCGGCGGCCATGGCCTCGGGCACCCGGTCGTAGGTGCCGTGGAAGGGGATCAGGCGCTCGGCGAGGGGGCCGAGGCGCTCGACGGCCATGGCCTGGGCGTGGACGTCGCGGTCGATGCCGATGACGCGCAGGTGGGGGAACCGGGTCAGCAGGGCCTCGGTGTGCCCGCCCATGCCCAGCGTGCCGTCGACGGCGACGGGCGTACGGCCGGCCTCGAGCGCGGCCTGGACGGCGGGGGCGAGGAGGTCGACGACGCGGTCCCGCATCACGGGCAGGTGGCGGTCCTCGGGGCGCGGCTGGCCTGCGTCCACTCTCGACCTCCTGCTCACATCGCGGTCCTGGCGGACCTCGGGCGGGATCCCCATCCGTCCGCCGCCGCGCCTGGCCCAGGGGAAGACGGGTCAGGTGCGGCGGCGTCGGCTGGAGGTCTCGCTCGAGGTCGGGTGGTCATGGTCAGAAGACGCCGGGCAGGACGTCCTCGTCGGTCTCGGAGAAGGCGGCTTCCTGCTCGGCGAGGTAGGTGTTCCAGGACTCCGAGTCCCAGATCTCCACTCGCGTCCCCGCGCCGATCACGGTCACGTCCCGGTCCAGCCCCGCGTACTGTCGCAGCGGCGCCGGCACGGTCACCCGACCCTGCTTGTCCGGGACCTCGTCCGACGCCCCCGAGAGGAAGACGCGGATGTAGTCACGGGCCTGGCGGGAGGACAGTGGAGCCGACCTCATCTGCTCGTGGACCCGCTCGAACTCACGAGCGCTGAACACGTAGATGCAGCGCTCCTGACCCCGGGTCAGGACCAGCCCCTCCGCCAGCTCCTCGCGGAACTTGGCGGGGAGGATCAGCCGGGACTTCTCGTCGAGCCGGGGGGTGTACGTGCCCAAGAACACGGCAGACCCCCTGGCTCGTCAAGCGGTCCCTCCCGACCAAGGTCGGGACCCATGCTCTCTCCTTCCCTCCACATTACCCCACTTCCCTCCACCATCAACCCCGGACGCGGGTCCCGGCGCCACGGGCGTGTCGAGGCCCCCCGAGTCCGGCGCGCCATCCCGCGGGTCCCGGGGCCGGCGTCGCCGTGGAGGGACGTGGAGGACCGGTGGGCCCCGGTGGAGGGCCTCGGCGATGACGGAGCCTCGGGCAGCGGAAAGGCCCCGATCCGGAGCGGATCGGGGCCTGGAGTGGAGGATAGTGGGGGCCCGGCGGGCCAGGCGCTCAGTCGCCTCCGGCGCGCCGCTCGTCCCAGCGCCGCTCGAGGCGGCCCATGAAGTCGCCGCCTCCCTGCCGTCGCGGTGCGCCCGACCGGCGGGCCTCCGGGCCCGAGGCCCCGGAGGCGACAGCGCGCGGCCGCGTGGTCAGCAGGAAGATGCCGGCCCCGATGACGACGACGCCGAGCACGCCCAGGAGGATCGCGTGGTTGGCGACCCCGAGGACCACGACGAGCAGCCCGACCACTGCGAGGACGGCCCCGGCCACGACGCGACCCACGGGCAGCCGATGCCGCCCCGTGTCCGCCATCTGGGTGGCCAGCCGGGGGTCCTCGGTGCGCAGCTGCTGCTCCAGCTGGTCCAGCATCCGCTGCTCATGCTCTGAGAGGGGCATGGCGACTCCTTCGAACGCGGCCTCCGACACCTCCGGGACCGGGAGGGGACGCCCGCGCGTCCGACTTGCCCTCCAGGATAGGACCTGCCGCCCCACCCTAGCCAGGTGGCGACGTCGCCGGCCCCGGAACCCCTCACTCCCGGTCCGGGCCTCCGGGGCCCGGCCGCGGCGCGTCCCGGCGGGCGTCGGCGCGGGCCTCGCGGCGACCCAGCAGCGACGCCGGCCGCACGGCCGCCGTCGGGAAGCGCCGGGCGACGGCGTCCAGGGCGGCCTCGGCACCGGCCCAGTCGCCCGCCTCCGACGCCTCGCCCTCCGTCCCCCAGGCGGGACCGCCGAAGAGCGCCTCCTGGGCCGGGGGCTGATCGGCCTCGTCCCCGAGGCGCTCGGCGCGCACGCCCACGAGCCGGACCGGATGCGGCCGTTCGGCGTGCAGCTCGCGGACGAGTCGCCGCGCCGGGCCGAGGAGGTCGTGGCCCGTGGCGGTCGGCCGGGCGAGGCGGGCGGTGCGGCTGCGGACCGACCCGTCCGGCGCCTTGAGGCGGACTGTGACCGCGCCGGCGGTGACCTGCTCCGCACGCAGCCGGGCCGCGACCCGGTGGCACAGGCGCAGGACCTCCGGGTCGACGCCCGCGACGTCGACGGGGTCGACGTCGAAGGTGTGGTCCGCCCCGATGCTGCGGGCCGCCGGGCGCGGGGCGACGGGGCGCGGGTCGATGCCCCGGGCGAGCGACGCCCACTCCCGGCCGGCGGCCCCGAACGACGCCTCCAGCCGCGCCGGGTCCACCCGGGCGAGGTCACCGATGGTCGCCACCCCCCGCCGGGCGAGCCGCTCGGCCGCCTTGGGGCCCACGCCCCACAGCCGGCCCACGGGCAGCGGATGGAGGAAGTCCAGGGTGCGCTGCGGCGGCACGATCAGCAGGCCGTCGGGCTTGGCCGCGGTGGACGCCGTCTTGGCCACGAACTTCACGGCCGAGCCGCCCACGGTGCACGGCAGCCCCAGCGCGGAGCGGACGCGCTCCCGGATCAGGTGGCCGATGTGCTCGGGCGGGCCGAGCCGGCGGCGGGCGCCGGCGACGTCGAGGAACGCCTCGTCCACGCTGAGCTGCTCCATCACGGGGGTCACGTCCGCGAGCACGGCCATCACCTCGGCGGAGACGGCCCGGTAGAGCTGCTGGCGCGGCGGGATGACCACGAGGGGCGGGCACAGGGCGCGGGCGTGCGCCAGGGGCATCGCCGAGCGGACCCCGTAGGCCCGCGCCGCGTACGAGGCGGAGAGCACCACGGACCGGCCGCTCGGGGCGGCGACGGCGGCGGGACGCCCCTCGAGGTCGGGCTGTTCGCGCAGCTCGACGGACAGGAAGAACGCGTCCATGTCCACGTGCAGGATCGTCGCCTCATCGCGGGGTGCAGCGGGCGCGCTCTCGGACATGGACCGAGCCTATCCGGGACCGGCGAGCCGCCGCGCGGCGCGGCTAGGGTGGGGCCATGCCCGCCGACGTCGCCGTCCCC
>NZ_JABFBA010000001.1:104899-125155 GCF_017168445.1 Micrococcus sp. KRD026
GACCAGGACCGCTTCCGCGCCGCCGTCGCCGACGCCCTCGACCGCCTGCTGGCGGAGCACCGCGAACTCGCCCGGGACATCCACCCGCTGACGGCGCCCCTCGTGGACGCGATCGCGGACCTGACCGCGGGCGGCAAGCGCCTGCGCGCCGTCCTGGCCTGGCTCGGCTGGCGGGCGGCCGGTGGCGAGGCGGAGGACCCCCGCATCGCCGAGGCGGGCGCGGCGTTCGAGCTGTTCCAGGCCGCGGCGCTGATCCACGACGACATCCTGGACCGCTCGGACACCCGCCGGGGGATGCCCAGCGTGCACCGCCGCTTCGAGTCCCTCCACCGGGAGGCGGGCTGGCGCCACGCCGCGGAGCACTTCGGCGTCTCCGCCGCGATCCTCGCCGGCGACGTCGCCCTGGGGATGAGCGAGACGGCCTTCGCGCGCGTCCTCGCCGGCACGCCCCGGGAGGATCGGGCGCGGGCCGAGCTCGAGCGGATGCGCTTCGGCGTGATGGCGGGTCAGTACCTCGACGTGGTGGCGGAGATGGCCCCGGCGGCGCGCGATGCCCGCGAGGCCGAGGCGGCCGCCGAGGCGGTGGTGGAGCACAAGTCGGCCCGCTATTCGGCGGTGCACCCGCTGGCCCTGGGCGGGCTGCTGGCGGGGGCGGACGACGGGCTGGTGACCGCGTTCGCCCGGGTGTCGCTGCCGTTCGGCATGGCGTTCCAGTACCGGGACGACCTGCTCGGCGTGTTCGGCGATCCGGCGACCACGGGCAAGCCCGCGGGCGACGACCTGCGGGAGGGGAAACAGACGGTGCTCATCGCCCGCGCCGTCGAGCTGCTCGCCCCGGACGAGGTCGCCGCGCTCGACGCGGACCTCGGCGATCCAGACCTCGGCGCGGACCGGGTGGCCCACTGGCAGGCCGTCCTCGAAGCATGCGGTGCGCGCCAGGCCGTCGAAGAGCGGGTCGCGGTGCTCTCGCACGAGGCGGCCGGCGCCGTGGCGGGCCTGCTCGCGCACGGCGTCCCCGAGGATGTTAGCGCCGAGCTCACGCGGCTGATCGACGCATACACGTCGCGCCGCCACTGAGCCGCACGAACCCCGCGGGCGGATGGCCGCCCGCGGGTCGGCTCACCAGGCCAGGGCCTGGGCGCGGCGCCGGATCTCGGTCTTCCGACCGTCCCGGAGCGCGTCGATGGGCCGGCCGGGCAACGACTCGTCCTCGGTGAACAGCCAACGGAGGGCCTCCTCGTCGGAGAAGCCGGCGTCGGCCAGCAGCACGAGCGTGCCCTGCAGGGAATCGAGCACGCCGGTCTCGGTGAGGAACAGCGCCGGCACGGACCGCACCGCGGGCTCGGGGCGACGCACGGCCAGCAGGCGGCGATCATGCACGAGGTTGTGGACGCGGGTCACACGCTGGTCGAGGCGCTCCGCCACGTCGGGCACGGAGAGCCACTCGCCCACGAGGGCGTCGAGCTCGGCGGGGATCGCGTCAGCGGGGACCGGGGTGTCGGAGGAAGTGGTGCTCACAGGCGCCAGCCTACGTGGCCGCCGACGGGCCCGGCCCATCGCGCCCCGGACGGCATAGATCTCAGTATGGTCACGAAGATCACATTCCGATAACATCGCCGAGGCTCCATGGCCGGGCGCCGACGTCGTCGGTCGACCGCGGGGGCCACGGGTCCCACCCGTCACTTCCCCGTCGTGTTCCATCCATCCATCCGATCCGATGCCGAGGTCTGCCGTGCCCCACACCCCCGTCCGCTCCCGCCGCCTGCGCTCCGTCCTGACCGGCGGCGCGGTGCCCCTGCTGCTGCTCACCGGTCTGCCCGCCCAGGCCCACGCCCAGGAGGCGGCGGTGCATACCGTGCGCCCGGGCGACTCCCTCACCCGGATCTCGGCCGCCCGCGGCGTCTCCGTCGCCGACCTGCTGCGGTTCAACGGCCTGGGCCTGGAGACCGTGCTCTACCCGGGTGACGAGCTCCGCCTGACCGGCGCGGCGGCCCCGGCCGCGGGGACCTACACGGTGCAGCCGAACGACGGGTGGTGGGTCATCGCCCGCCGCACCGGCGTCTCCGCCGCGCAGCTGCAGCGGCTCAACGGCATGAGCGCGTCGAGCATGCTCCACCCGGGCATGGTCCTGACCACGCCGGTGTACCGGACCGTCCCGCCACCGCGCCGGCATCGAAGACCCCGACGGCGGCCGGCGGGACGGTCCGGTACACCGTGGTCTCCGGCGACTCCCTCTGGGGGATCTCCCAGCGGTTCGAGGTCTCCATCCCCCGTCTGCGCGAGCTCAACGGCCTGACGCGGGCCTCGACGCTGCACCCCGGCGACGTGCTCGTGATCTCCGACGGCACCCTCGAGGTGGAGCCGGTCTCCGCCGTCCAGGCGGTCGGCGACACCTTCCTCGGGCGCACCTACGCGCCGCACGTGACGGCCTCGGCGAACGAGAACCTGCGCCTGCTGCGCTCCGTCCCGCAGCCCACCCCCGAGCAGATGCAGCAGATCGTCCGCGAGACCGCCGAGCGGATGGGCGTGGACCCTCGCCTGGCCCTGGGCCACGCGTACACCGAGTCCCGCTTCCGCATGGCCTCGGTCTCCCCCGGCAACGCCGTGGGGGCGATGCAGGTCATCCCGATCACGGGCGAGTTCGCCTCGGAGCTGGTGGGCCGCGAGCTGAACCTGCTGGACCCCCACGACAACGCGGTGGCCGGCGTCGCGTTCATCAAGTACGTGCAGGACCGCACCCCCACCCTCGATGAGGGCATCGGGGCCTACTACCAGGGCCTCGGCGGGGTGCTGGACAGCGGCCTGAACCCGGAGGCACGGGACTACGTGGCCAAGGTGCGCGCCGCGATGGCGATGTTCTGATCCGCCGGCGGCGGACCGCCCCGAGGGGTCCGCCGCCTGTCCTACCCTGGGACGATGAGCAGCGCACGCCGCGACCCCCTCGTGGGGGGCATCGTCGACGGCCGCTACCGGGTCGTCGAGCGGCTGGCCCGGGGCGGCATGTCCACCGTCTACCTGGCCGTGGACGAGCGTCTCGACCGCCAGGTGGCGCTCAAGGTCATGCACCCGCACCTGGCGGAGGACCCCGTCCTCGTCGGCCGGTTCGAGCAGGAGGCCAAGACGACGGCGCGGCTGTCCCATCCGCACGTCGTCGCGGTCCTGGACCAGGGCCACACCGAGGCCGAGGACGGCGACGTGCTGGCCTACCTCGTGATGGAGCACGTGCCCGGCCGCACGCTGCGCACCGTCATCCGGGACCGGGCCCCGCTCTCGCCCCGGGAGGCGCTGCGGTTCCTGCGTCCGCTCGTCGACGGCCTGGCCGCCGCGCACCGCGCCGGGCTGGTGCACCGGGACGTGAAGCCCGAGAACGTGCTCGTCCGCGACGACGGCCGGGTGACGGTCGCGGACTTCGGCCTGTCCCGCGCCGCCACGGCCCACACCATGGCCGGGCAGGCCGTCGTGGGCACGCCCGCCTACCTCGCCCCCGAGCACATCGCCGGGGCGCCCGCCGACGCCCGCTCCGACGTGTACGCCGTGGGCATCATCCTGTTCGAGCTGCTCACGGGCCGCCAGCCGTACACCGCGGCGACCGCGCTGCAGGTCGCCTACCGACACGTCCACGAGCGGGTCCCCGTGCCGTCCACGCTGCACCCCGGGCTCCCCGAGGACCTCGACGACCTCGTGCTGTGGTGCACCGAGCCGGACCCGGCCGACCGGCCCGCCGGTGCCGGCGAGCTCCTGCACCGCATCGACGCCGTGGCGGCGGGCCTGGACCCCGACGAACCGGACCGCCGCCCCGCCGAGGGCCCGGGCACGGACCCGGCGGCGGCCGCCCCCGCCGCCGATGGCCTCGAGGGCGCAGCCCCGGACGGGGACCTGCCGACCCGGGCCCTCGACGCCGGCGACCACCACGCGACGCGCGTGCTCCCCGCCCTGGCTGAGTCCGCCCTCGACGACGACGTGACCGACGTCATCGACACCCGTGCGGCGACGCACGGGGGCGACCCGCGGCCCGCCGCGCGCCCGGCGGAGCCGGTCGGCCCGCTCGCGGTCGACCCCGCTCCGGCGGACCGGCATCCGGGGCGCGGCTCCCGGCGGCGGCTGCGTCGGGCGGCCCGCCGCCCCGCCCTCGACCTCGGCCAGGGCACCGGCCGGGCCGCGGCGATCGGCGCGGCCGTGACCCTGCTGCTCACCGGCGTCGCCCTGCTGCTGGGCTGGACGCTGGGCTCCGGCGGCCTCGGAGTCGGTGGTGTGGCGGTGGTCCCCGACCTCGACGGGCTGGCCCGGGAGGCGGCGGAGGAACGGCTGACCGCCGCGGGCTTCACCGCGGCGGTCACGGCCCGGCATGACGAACTCCGCACGGAGGGCACGGTCGTCGCCAGCTCGCCCGCGGCCGGGGAGCCGGCGGGGCGCGGCGCCCCCGTCGAGCTCACCGTCTCCGCCGGCCCCGCGCCGGTGCCGGTGCCCGACCTGACCGGCGTCGTGATCCGGCAGGCCCACGGCGTGGCCCGGGACGCCCGATTCACCGTGGAGGTCGCGGAGCGCCGCACCGATCCCGCAGTGCCGGCCGGGGCCGTGATCGAGCAGCACCCGGCCCCCGGCGAGCAGGCGACGCCGGGCACCGCGGTCCGCGTGGTGCTCTCCGAGGGCCGCGCCGTGCGCCCGGTGCCGGACATGACCGGGCAGGATCCGGAGACGGCGCACACGACGCTGGCGGACGAGGGCTGGGACGCCCGCGTGCATCGCCTGCCGCTGCCGCTCTCCGCCCGGGGCGAGTCCCGGGTCCTGCACCAGTCCCCCGCCGCCGGGACCGCGCTGCCGGAGGGCACCGCGGTCCACGTCTGGGTCGGCTGAGCCGGGGCGTGCCCGGCCGCGCGGTCAGGCCCGCGGCGCGCGGCGCTCGGGGTGCGAGAGGGCCTCGGTGACCTTGAACGCCATCTCCAGGGACTGCTGGTGGTTCAGCCGCGGGTCGCACAGCGTCTCGTAGCGGGCGTCGAAGTCGGCCTCGTTGATCGGGTCGGAGCCGCCCAGGCACTCGGCGACGTCGTCGCCGGTCAGCTCGACGTGCATGCCGCCCGGGTGCGTGCCGAGCTCGCGGTGCACCTCGAAGAAGCCGCTGACCTCGTCCATCACGTCCTCGAACCGGCGGGTCTTGTAGCCGTTGGCCGCGGTCACGGTGTTGCCGTGCATGGGGTCGGTGACCCACACCGGCTCCAGCCCCGCGTCGCGGACGCCCTCGACGATGCCGGGCAGCACGTCCCGGATCCGCTCCGCACCCATGCGGGTGATGAAGGTCAGGCGGCCCGGCTCGCGCTCCGGGTCCAGCCGCTCGGCGAGCTCGAGCGCGTCCGCGACCGTGGTGGTCGGGCCGAGCTTCACGCCGATCGGGTTGCGGACCCGGGAGAGGAAGTCGACGTGGGCGCCGTCCACCTGGCGGGTGCGCTCGCCGATCCACAGGAAGTGGGCGCTCGTGGCGTAGGGGTCGCCGCTGCGTGAGTCCACGCGGGTCAGGGCACGTTCGTAGTCGAGCAGGAGCGCCTCGTGGGCCGAGTAGAACTCGGTGCGGCGCATGGCCTCGAAGTCCACGCCCGCGGCGTTCATGAAGCGGACCGCGCGGTCGATCTCGGCGGCCATCTCCTCGTACTGGGCGTAGGCCGGGTTGGCCATGAAGCCCTGGTTCCACTGGTGCACGCTGCGCAGATCGGCGAAGCCGCCCTGGGTGAAGGCGCGGACCAGGTTCAGGGTGGAGGCGGAGGTGTGGTACGCCTGCACCATCCGTCGGGCGTCGTGCCGGCGTGCCTGCTCGGTGAACTCGTAGCCGTTCACGATCTCGCCGCGGAAGCTGGGCAGCGTGACGCCGTCGCGGGTCTCCGTGTCCGAGGACCGCGGCTTGGCGAACTGGCCGGCGATCCGGCCCATCTTCACGACCGGCATGGAGGCGCCGTAGGTCAGCACCGCGGCCATCTGCAGGATGGTCTTCACCCGGGCGCTGATCCGGTTGGCGGTGGACCCGGCGAACGTCTCGGCGCAGTCGCCGCCCTGCAGGAGGAACGCGCGGCCCTGGGCGACGTCGGCCAGACGGGCGCGCAGCAGGTCGACCTCGCCCGCGAAGACGAGCGGGGGCAGGGCGCTCAGCTCGGCGACGGCGGCGCGGTGATCGGCCTCGTCCGCCCAGGACGGCGCCTGTGCGATCGGCAGCGAGCGCCAGTGGTCCAGGCCGGGGATGTCGGCGGCGCCCTCCGAGATGGCGGTGCCGAAGGCCAGGATCTTCTCGCGGGGGTCTTCAGTCATGTGCACCAGGCTAGGGGCCGCGTGCCGCGCCCCGGTCTGAGCGTCCCCGGATGACGACGCGCGGGCCCCGCTCAGTCGCGGGCGCGTGGCGGAGCGGCCGTACGGCCCGCCTTCACGTCCGCCGCGTAGGTGTCCACGTACTCCTGGCCCGACAGGCGCCGGATGGCCTCCATGATCTCGTCCGTCACCTCCCGCAGCACCCGGGGGTCGCCGGCGGCCTCGGCACGGTCGGAGAAGTCCAGCGGCTCGCCGAAGATCATGCCCAGGCGCCGGATCCGCGGCAGCACGTGGCCGATCGGCTGCACCCGGTCCGTGCCGATCATCGCGATGGGCACCACGGGCGCGCCCGAGGCCAGCGCGAGCTTGGCCACGCCGATCTTGCCGCGGTGCAGCCGCCCGTCCGGGCTGCGGGTGCCCTCCGGGTAGATCCCGAGCAGCCGGCCCTCCCGCAGCGCCTCGAGGCCCGCGTCCAGCGAGCGCAGGGACGCCTCTCCGCCGGAGCGGTCCATGGGCAGCTGGTTCGCCGCCTCGAAGAACCGGCGGGTGACCCAGCCCTTCACGCCCGGGCCGGTGAAGTACTCGTGCTTGGCCAGGAAGTGCACCTGGCGGTCGAGCATGGCCGGCATGAACACCGAGTCCGAGACGGACAGGTGGTTGCTGGCCAGGATCGCCGGGCCCTCGGCCGGCACGTTCCCGAGGCCCTTCACCCAGGGGCGGAACAGCAGGCGGGTGGCCGGAGCCACGGCGAACGTCTTGGCGGACCAGTAGAACGTGGACACGAGGGCCTTCCGGTCGGGGCGGTCGGGTGCCTGCCCATCGTATGGTCCGCCTGCCTTACCCTGGCACCATGCCCCGCCCCGTCGCCGTCGCCCCCGAAGACCCCCTTCGCCCCGCTGCTGGCCCCGTTCGTCCCCACGGTCGCCCCGATCGCGGACGACATCGCGGACCCGACGGCGCGCGAGCGCGCCTACCCCCGCACGCCGGTGGCCGGCGTCGCCGCCCTCGGCCGCATCCAGCGGGCCGCCCGCCGCGCCCTGCCGCGGATCACCGCTCCCGTGACGGTCTACCGGTCCGCCCGCGACGCCGTCGTGCCCGCCTCGAGCCACCGGACCCTGGTGCGGGGCCTGCGCCAGGCCCCCGTGGAGGTGGTGGGACTGCCCCGCAGCCGCCACGTCGCCACGCTCGACTACGACCTGCCGCTGCTGATCGACCACGGCCGGAGCGCGGTCGCCGCCATGACGACGCACTGAGTCGCGCCCGAACCCTGCCGCTGCCGGTTGTAGAGTGTGCGTGACACGACTCACACATACTTCCGTTCCGCCGACCATCGGTCGGCGGGACCGACCCGACGCCCGAGGAGTCCCATGCACGAGATCAGCGAGCCGTACCACCCCCGCCTGTCCCCGGAGGCGAACATCACGGACTTCCTGGAACGCCAGGCCACGGAGCGTCCCGACCACGGCCTCTTCGCGGTGGCGGACGCGCAGGACCAGTGGACGGACGTCTCCGCCCGGGACGCCCGCGAACGCGTGCGGGCCCTGGCCAAGGGGCTCATCGCCGCCGGGATCCAGCCCGGGGAGACGGTCGGTCTCCTGGCCTCCACCCGCCTGGAGTGGACCCTGGTCGACTTCGCCATCTGGTATGCCGGCGCGGTCACCGTGCCCGTGTACGAGACCTCCTCCGTCAGCCAGGTGTCCTGGATCATCGAGGACTCGGACGTGCGCGCCGTCGTGACCGGGAACGAGGACCTCGCCAAGACGGTGCGGGACGCGGTGCAGCGCGAGGGCCTGCCGGAGCTGATCGGCCTGTGGACGATGGACCCGGCCGACGGCGCCCCCGGCTCCGGCCTCGAGGCGCTCGTCGCCCTGGGCGCGGACGTCACCGATGAGGAGCTCGAGACGCGCCGGTCCTCCGCCGGCCTGGCCGACCTGGCGACCATCATCTACACCTCCGGCACCACGGGCCGGCCCAAGGGCTGCGAGCTCACGCACGAGAACTTCGCGGAGCTCGTCAACCAGACCCTGTCCTCCTCGCTCGGCGACGTCGTCCGCGAGGACACCTCCACCGTGCTGTTCATCCCCCTGGCGCACGTGTTCGCGCGCTTCGTCTCGGTGCTCACCGTCGCCGCGGGCGCACGCTGCGGGCACGTCTCGGACATCAAGCGGCTCTCGGTCTCGCTGCAGACCTTCCAGCCGAGCTTCGTGCTGGCCGTGCCGCGCGTGTTCGAGAAGATCTACAACGCGGCGCTGCTCAACGCGCAGAGCGGCGGCAAGGAGAAGATCTTCCGCCGTGGCGCGGACGTGGCGATCCGCTGGTCCCGGGCGCTGGACTCGGGCCAGATGACGGCGCCCCTGCGGCTGCAGCGCGCGTTCTACTCCGCGCTGGTCTACCGCCGGATCCGGACGGCCATGGGCGGCCGGCTCGCGTACGCGGTCTCCGGCGGCGGCCCCCTCTCCACCGACCTGGCGCACTTCTTCCGCGGCGTGGGCGTGACCATCCTCGAGGGCTACGGCCTCACCGAGACGACGGCCCCCATCACCGTGGGCCGGCCGGACCGGCTGAAGATCGGCACGGTCGGACACCCCCTCGGCGGCAACCAGGTGCGGATCGCCGAGGACGGCGAGATCCTCACGCGCGGCACGTCGCTGATGCGCGGCTACCACAACCGGCCGGAGGCGAACGAGGAGGCCTTCGAAGACGGCTGGTTCCGCACCGGCGACCTCGGGGCCCTGGACGACGACGGCTTCCTCACGATCACCGGCCGCAAGAAGGAGCTGCTGGTGACGGCCGGCGGCAAGAACGTGGCACCGGCGATGCTCGAGGACGCGATCCGCAGCGACGCGCTCGTCTCCCAGGTGATGGTGGTCGGCGACGGCAAGCCCTTCATCGCGGCGATCGTCACCCTCGACACCGACACCCTGCCCGCGTGGCTCGCCGCGAACGGGCTGCCGAAGGACCTCGACGTCGCTGCGGCCGCACGCGAGGACGCGGTGCGCCGTCACATCCAGGAGGCCGTGGACAAGGCCAACAGCCTGGTCTCGCGCGCCGAGGGGATCCGGGAGTTCCGCATCCTCGACCGCGACTTCTCCCTGGAGGAGGGCCATGTGACCCCGTCCCTGAAGATGCGCCGGTCGGCGATCATGAAGGACTTCGCCGCGCAGATCGCGGACATCTACGGGGAGCCCGCCCCGCAGAACTGAACGCCCCTCGACGACGGCGCCCGGCCCCCGCGGCCGGGCCTCGTCGTCCCCGCGGGTCCGGTCAGAGCAGACCGGAGTCCGGCACGTCCAGGCCCAGCAGCGCGTTCTCGACGACCTCGGTGAGGGCCGGGTGGGGCCAGTACTGGCCCCGCGCGAGCCGGTGGGCGTCGATGCCGAACGCCATGCCGGTCACGAGCGGCTGGATGAGGTTCGCGGCCTCGTGCCCCAGGATGTGCCCGCCCAGGATCCGTCCGGTGGCCTTCTCCGCGACGACGGTGCACACACCCTCGGTGTCCTCCATGGCCCAGCCGTAGGCGACGTCCCCGAAGGGCTGGGTCTTCACCGTGATCGCGTCCGCGCCGTAGTCGGCGAGCGCCTGCTCCACCGTGAGCCCGACGGAGGCCGCCTGCGGGTGGGTGAACACGGCCGCCGGCACGGGGCCGAGCGTGTTGGCGCGGAGGTCGTCCGGATGCTCCAGGTTGTGCGCGACGACGCGGGCCTCGTGGTTGGCCACGTGCTTGAGCTGCCACGTGTTGGCGACGTCCCCGAGCACGTAGACCCCCTCCACCGGCGCGCCGTCGGAGAGTGCGCGCTGGTGCTCGTCGCTGGCCAGGATGCCGTCGTCGGTGACGTCCAGTCCCGCGGCGGCGGGGTCGAGGCGGTCCGTGTTCGGCGTCCGGCCGACCGCGATCAGCACCGCGTCCGCCTCGATGGCCTCCTCCACGATGCCGGTCTGCTCCTGGCCCTCCGCGCGATCCAGGCGCACCCGGACCCAGCCGTCCGCGGCCCGCTCGGCGTCCTCGACCGGTTCGATCCCGGCCGGGGTCCACCCCGTGCGCAGGTCCCACCGCCGGGCCGCGATCTTCGTGAACGTCGTGGACACGGACATGTCGTGCTGCTTGAGCAGCCGGTGGCCGCGGTTGACCTGGACGACCTCGGTGCCCAGCCCGGCGAAGACGGACGCGAACTCGCAGGCGATGAACCCGCCGCCCACCACGAGCAGCCGCCGCGGCAGCCGATCCAGTCGCATGACGGTGTCCGAGGTGTGCACCGACGGCAGGTCCAGGCCCGGGATCTCCGGGAGGGTGGGCCGCGACCCCGCGGCGACCACGACCTGGTCCGCCGTGATCTCCCGACCCGAGGCGGTGCGCACGCGGCGGGGACCGACGAAGCGCACCTCCTCCTGGATCACGCTCGTGTAGTCCAGATCATCCCGGCGGTGGCGCAGCCCGTCCCGGCTGATGCCGTCGATGCGCGTGAAGATGCGGTCCCGGATGGCCGGGAAGTCGGCGCCCGTGAACTCCAGCCCCACCCCGAGGCTCCGGGCCTCGGGCGGCAGCGCCGCCAGGCTGGCCGGGTAGGCGTACATCTTGGTGGGGATGCAGCCGACGTTCAGGCAGGTGCCGCCGAACGGGCCGGAGTCGGCGATCACGACGCTCCGGCCCTTCCAGTGTTCGCTGACCAGGGAGTTCCCCGATCCGGATCCGATGATGAGCAGGTCGTGGTGTTCCGCAGTGGTGGCCATGCCTCCCAGGATAGGCACGGGCCCGGACGCGGTGGCGTCCGGGCCCGTGGGGCGGCCCGCCGGCGGCGGGCTCACGCGGGGCTCACTCGATCACGAGCAGCAGGTCTCCGCCGTTGACGGGCGTGATGCCCTCCGTGACCACGCGGCGCACGGTGCCCGCGACCTGGGCCGTGATCGCGGCCTCCATCTTCATCGCCTCGATCGTGGCCACCGCCTGGCCGACCTCGACGGCGTCGCCCTCGGCCACCTGGACGGTGACCGAGCCCGCGAACGGGGCGGCGACGTGGCCGGGGGTGCCGGGGTCCGCCTTCTCCGCGGTCCGCACGGTGGACTCGATCGAGCGGTCGCGGACGGTCATCTGGCGCAGCTGGCCGTTCAGGGTGACCATCACGGTGCGCATGCCCTTCTCGTCCGGCTCGGAGACGGACATGAGGGTGGCGAGCAGCCGCACACCGCGTCCGAGCGAGATGACGTGCTCGCGCCCGGGGACGAGGCCGTAGAGGAAGTCGCGGGTGTGCAGGGTGACGGTGTCCCCGAACTCCTCGCGGTGCGCCTCGAACTCCTTCGTGGGGCCGGGGAAGAGCAGGCGGTTCAGCACCCCGCGGCGGGTCTGTCCGGCCTCGCCGAGGGCGCTCGAGTCCTCCGCGGAGATCTCCACCATGCCCGCGCCCTCGCGGCGACCCTGGAGGGCCTTGGTCCGGAAGGGCTCCGGCCAGCCGCCGGGCGGGTCGCCGAGCTCGCCGCGCAGGAAGCCGATCACGGAGTCCGGGATGTCGAACTCCTGCGGACGCTCCGCGAACTCCTTCGGGTCCACGCCGGAGCCGACCAGCTGCAGCGCCAGATCGCCCACCACCTTGGAGGACGGGGTGACCTTGACGAGGTGGCCGAGCAGGTCGTCGGCCGCGGCGTACATCGACTCGATGGCCTCGAACCGCTCCCCCAGGCCGAGCGCGATCGCCTGCGTGCGCAGGTTGGACAGCTGGCCGCCCGGGATCTCGTGGTGGTACACGCGGCCGGTCGGGGCGGGCAGCCCCGCCTCGAAGGGCGCGTACGCCGAGCGGACGGACTCCCAGTAGGGCTCCATCGCGGTGGCGGCCTCGAGGCCGAGACCGGTGTCCCGCTCCGTGTGCTCGAGCGCCGCCACCAGGGCGGACAGCGGCACCTGGCTGGTGGTGCCCGCCATGGACGCGGTGGCCGCGTCGACGGCGTCCACGCCGGCCTCCGCCGCTGCGAGCAGGGTGGCCAGCTGACCGCCGGCGGTGTCGTGCGTGTGCAGGTGCACGGGCAGGTCGAACTCGGCGCGCAGGGCGGTGACCAGCTCGCGCGCCGCGGCGGGCCGCAGCAGGCCCGCCATGTCCTTGATCGCCAGGACGTGGGCGCCGGCGTCGACCATCCGGCGGGCGAGGCCCAGGTAGTAGTCGAGCGTGTAGAGCGTCTCCTTCGGGTCCGTCATGTTGCCCGTGTAGCACAGGGCCGCCTCGGCCACGGCGGTGCCCGTGGCACGCACCGCCTCGATGGCCGGGGTGATCTGCTCGACGTCGTTGAGGGCGTCGAAGATGCGGAACACGTCGACGCCGGATGCCGCGGCCTCGGCCACGAACGCGTCCGTCACCTCGGTGGGGTACGGCGTGTATCCCACCGTGTTGCGGCCGCGCAGCAGCATCTGGATCGGGATGTTCGGCAGCTCCGCGCGCAGCAGCTCGAGGCGCTGCCACGGGTCCTCGTGGAGGAAGCGCAGCGCGACGTCGTACGTCGCCCCGCCCCAGGCCTCCACCGAGAGCAGCCCCGGCAGGGTGTGCGCGACGGCGGGGGCGGCGGCCAGCAGGTCGCGCGTGCGGACGCGGGTGGCCAGCAGGGACTGGTGGGCGTCGCGGAACGTGGTGTCCGTGACGGCCAGCGCGGTCTGCTCACGCAGGGTGCGGGCGAAGCCCTCGGGGCCCTGCTCCAGCAGCACCTGACGCCAGCCGCGCGGGGGCACCGCGTCCTCGTTCCGGCTCGGGCCGTCGAAGGGCGAGCGGTCCGGCTCCTGGTGCTTGTCGCCCGGGTGCTCGGGGAGGCGGTCGCGAGGGTCGATGCCCTCGACGCGCGGGCCGTGCGGCTGGTTGACGGTGACGTCCACGAGATACTGCAGGGCCTTGGATCCGCGGTCCTGGGAGCGGTTCACCGTGGCCAGCTCGGGGTGCTTGTCGATGAAGTCCGTGGCGACGTCGCCGCTGAGGAACTGCGGGTCGTCCATCACGTTCATCAGGAACGGGATGTTGGTGGCCACGCCGCGCACGCGGAACTCCGCCAGGGCGCGGCGCACGCGGCGCACCGCCGTGGCGTAGTCGCGTCCGCGGCAGGTGAGCTTGACCAGCATGGAGTCGAAGTGGGGGCTGATCTCCGCACCGGCGTAGATGGTGCCGCCGTCGAGGCGCACACCGGAGCCGCCGGCCGAGCGGTAGGCGGTGATGGTGCCGGTGTCCGGGCGGAAGCCGTTGGCCGGGTCCTCGGTGGTGATGCGGCACTGGATGGCGAAGCCGCGGACCTGGAGGGCGTCCTGGGTGATGCCCAGCTCGGGCAGGGTGGCGCCGGCGGCGATGCGCAGCTGCGCGCTCACCAGGTCCACGTCCGTGACCTCCTCAGTCACGGTGTGCTCCACCTGGATGCGGGGGTTCATCTCGATGAACACGTGCTGGCCCGCACGCTCGCCCGCCGTGTCCACGAGGAACTCGACGGTGCCCGCGTTGACGTACCCCATCTCCTTGGCGAAGGCGACGGCGTCCCGGTGCAGGGCCTGCCGGATCTCCTCGTCCAGGTTCGGGGCCGGGGCCATCTCGATGACCTTCTGGTGGCGGCGCTGGAGCGAGCAGTCCCGCTCGAAGAGGTGCACGACGTTGCCCTCGCCGTCGGCGAGGATCTGCACCTCGATGTGCCGCGGCCGCAGGACGGCCTGCTCGAGGAACACGGTGGGGTCGCCGAAGGCGGTGTCCGCCTCGCGCATCGCGGCCTCGAGGGAGCCGCGCAGGTCCTCGCGGCGCTCGACGCGGCGCATGCCGCGGCCGCCGCCGCCGGCGACGGCCTTGACGAAGATGGGGAAGCCGATCTCCTCGGCCTGCTCCAGGAGCCACTCGACGTCGGCGCTCGGGTCCGAGGAGGCCAGGGTGGGGATGCCCGCACGCTTGGCCGCGCGCAGGGCCTCGACCTTGTTGCCGGTCAGCTCGAGGACGTCGGCGGGCGGGCCGACGAAGGTGATCCCGTTCTCAGCCGCGGCACGGGCCAGGCCGGCGTTCTCCGACAGGAAGCCGTAGCCCGGGTAGATCGCGTCGGCCCCGGCGTCCTTCGCCACGCGGATGATCTCGTCCACGTCGAGGTAGGCGCGCACGGGGTGGCCCTCCTCGCCGATGCGGTAGGCCTCGTCCGCCTTCTGGCGGTGGATCGAATTGCGGTCCTCGTAGGGGAAGACGGCGACGGTGCGGGCGCCCAGCTCGTAGCAGGCGCGGAAGGCGCGGACGGCGATCTCGCCGCGGTTGGCCACCAAGACCTTGGAGAAGACGGCGCCGGCTCCGGTCGACCCGGCCGCGTCCTCTGGAGGGGTGAAGTTCTCGACAGGTGCGGTCATGGTTGGGAGTGTGTCACACCGCGCCGGAGTTCCGCCTCATGTCGCGCACAGTCACCGCTGCGAGACGAAAGATGACTGACTCGGCCCTCCGGGGCGCCCCGGGGTGGAGGGTCAGGCGGAGCGGCGGGCCCGACGCCGCCCGGCCAGCTCGTCCCCCGGCTCGGGGGCGCCGACCACGCTCTCGCGGGGCAGCTCGGCGAGGCTGCCCTCGACCTCGCGCCACACGCGGCCGACGGCGATCCCGAAGACGCCCTGGCCGCCCTGGACGAGGTCCACGACCTCGTCCGCCGAGGTGCACTCGTACACCGAGGCGCCGTCGCTCATCAGGGTGATCTGCGCCAGGTCCTCGACACCCCGCTCGCGCAGGTGGCCCACGGCGGTGCGGATCTGCTGGAGCGAGACGCCGGTGTCCAGGAGGCGCTTGACCACCTTGAGGACGAGGATGTCGCGGAACGAGTAGAGCCGCTGGGAGCCGGAGCCGGAGGCGCTGCGGACCGTGGGGGCCACGAGATCCGTGCGGGCCCAGTAGTCGAGCTGGCGATAGGTGATGCCGGCGGCCTTGCACGCGGTGGGACCGCGGAAGCCGACGTCGTCGCCCTGGGTCCTGCCCTCGTCGAAGAGCGTGCCCTGGGCGCCGAGCGCGGGGGGCCGGCCAGGACCTGCAGTGGGTGTCACGGGGAACCTCCTGGTGCGGGGCCCCCGGTGCGGGGAGGGGGACGCGACCGTCGTGTGCCGCCGGTGACCGTGGCGGCGCTCCCCGGTGACCGTGGGGAGGGCGACGGAGGCGCTCCGGGTGGCGGGGCCCTCTTCCCCTCGAAGGTACGCGCGGGTCCGGGGACGGTCAACGAAGCCGGCGGCGAGACCGCGCCGTGTCGCGCCGGCTCCGCTCAGGCGAAGTCCTCGGGGCGCACCGTGTCCAGGAAGTCGCGGAAGTCCTCGACGGCGCGCTCCTGGCCGGCGTCCTCCTCCCCCGTCCGCGCCGGCATGCCGGCGTCCGCGAGCACGGCAGGGCTGCCGAGCACGGGGGCGTCGGCGCGCAGGGCGACCACGACGGCGTCCGACGCGCGCGCGTCGACCCGGGCGCCCGTGGAGAGCACGAGCTCGGCGTGCACGACCTCGCCCCGGACCTCGGTGAGCCGCACCCGCACGACCTCGGCGCCCAGGGCGTCGACGGCGGCCAGGAGCAGCTCATGGGTGAGGGGCCGGGGCGCGCGGACGCCCTCAAGCGCGAGCGCGGCGGCGGCGGCCTCGGGCGCGCCCACCCACAGCGGGACCATCGTGCGGCCGGGCGGGTCCACCAGCAGTATCACGTGGTGCTGTTCGGGCAGCTCGACGCGCACGCCGAGCACGGAGAGCGGCACGTTGCCGGCGTCGTCGGCGGGCACGGGGCGCGGCTCAGTCATCCCACTGCTCCAGCCCCACGGCCACGAGGGCCGCATGCAGCCGCAGGCTGGCCTGCGCGATCTCGCGTGCCGAGCGGGCCACGCGGGGGCGGGTGCCGGCGTCGCGGCGGGCCTGCAGCGGGGCGACGGCGCGCTCCACCAGGCCCAGTTCGCGGTCGGCCGCGGCCCGCAGCGGGCGCAGGTGCCGGGGCTCCAGGCCGTGGCCCGCGAGCACGACGGCGGCCCGGGCCACGTCCATCGCGTGGCTCGGGTAGCCGCCGTCGGGATCGACGGGCAGGAGCGAGTACTGATCCAGCTCGGCCAGCAGCTCCTCGCCCGCCCCGGATTCGGCGGCGAGCTCGGCACGGGTCCACGACCGGCGGCCCCCGGCGACCTCGCGGCCGAGCCGCTCCGCGTCCGAGGACGCCGGGGCCGCCGCGGTTCCGGGCAGGCCGGTGGGGCGTTCACCGCGGTCCAGCGCGGCCAGGTGGTCGGCGATCACCTTGAGCGGCAGGAAGTGGTCGCGCTGCAGGGCGAGGACGAACCGGAGCCGGTCCACGTCCTCGGGCCGGAAGCGCCGGTAGCCGGCGCTGGTCCGCTCGGGCAGCACGAGGCCGCGGTCCTCCAGGAAGCGCACCTTGGACGCGGTGACGCCGGGGAATTCGACTTCGAGGGAGGCTACGACCTCGCCGATGCCCAGCCGGCCCGCAGGGCGGGCGGTGGGGACGGCGTCGGGGCGCGGGCGCGGATCGGTCACGAGGATGACGGCTCAGCCCCGCGCCGGCCCGGCGTAGTACGTGAGCCGGTACTTGCCGATCTGCACGTGCATCCCGGAGCGCAGCAGGATCTCGTCCACGCGGTCGTGGTTCACGAAGGTGCCGTTGAGGGAGTTCAGGTCCACGAGCCGGTGGCCGCCGTCCTCGGCCCGGAACTCCGCGTGACGACGGGAGACGGTGACGTCGTCGAGGAAGATGTCCGCGTCCGGGTGGCGCCCCACGGAGACCACGTCCTCGTCCAGCAGGAAGCGGGCCGACTGGTCCGGGCCCTCGTGGGCGAGCAGCAGCGCGGAACCGGCCGGGAGGGCGCGGATCGCGTCCGACTCCTCACGGGTGAGGTCCGCCGAGACCAGCGGCGCCAGCTCGGTGAGGTTGATGGCGGAGGTGGACAGGTCCGGTTCACGTCCGGGCTGGTTCATGGGGTGCTCCTGTGCGGGGGCCGGCGCCGCGGCGCCGGAGGGAGAGACGAAGGGGACGCCGTCGCCCCGCCGGCCGGCGGCGGGGCGACGGCGGACGGGGCTCAGCTGGTGTGCGAGGCGTAGCCCTCGGCGTCCATGAGGCCCTCGAGCTGGGCCTCGTCCGCGAGGGTGATCTCGAACAGCCAGCCGCCCTCGTAGGGGGCGGAGTTGACCAGGCCGGGCTCGCCGTCGAGCTCGTCGTTGACGGCGGCCACGGTGCCGGAGACCGGGGCGTAGATGTCCGAGACGGACTTCGTGGACTCGACCTCGCCCACCGCGGTGCCCGCGGTGACCTCGGTGCCGACCTCCGGCAGGTCCACGTACACGACGTCACCCAGCGCATCCTGGGCGAAGTCGGTGATGCCCACGCGGACCGTGCCGGCGGCACCGGCCTCGGCGATCCACTCGTGCTCGGCGGAGTACTTCAGGCCTTCGGGGATGGAGCTCATGGAGTGCGCGTCCTTTGTGTGGTCGGGAGGGATGACGTCGTCTCGCAGACTACCGAGCGGCGCGTGATTCGCGCCACTGGCGTGCTCAGAGCACGCCGCGCATGCCGCGACGCACCGGCTTGGCGATGGCCAGCACGATCAGGCCCACGCCGAGGGTGACCGCACCGATCGTGCCGAAGTAGCCCACCTCGTTCTGCTCCGAGTAGGAGCCGGCCAGGGAGCCGGCCAGGGCCGTGCCCAGGGCGACGGACAGGTTGTACAGCGACACCATCATCACCGGGAAGCTGCGCGGGGCGACCTTGGTGGCCAGGGAGAGGCCCACCGGGGAGACGAGCAGCTCGCCCATGGTGCAGACGAAGAGGATCAGCGTCAGCCACAGCAGCGGCACGGCGGCGACGTCGGCCACCGGGATGAACAGCAGGAAGGCGATGCCGATCAGGACGATGCCGATGCCGAACTTCACCGGGGTGGCGGGCTGGCGGGTGCCCAGCTTGGTCCACAGCGCGGCGAACACCGGGGCGAACACGATGATGAAGATCGGGTTGATGGAGTTGACCCACTCCATGGGCATGAGCCAGCCGAACAGGTTCCGGTCGAGGCGGTGCTCGGAGTACAGCGCGATCACGGTGAACTGCTGCTGGAAGAGGGCGAAGAACACGGACGTGCCGATGAACAGCGGGATGAACGCCTTCACGCGCGAGCGCTCCTCCTCCGAGACCTTCGTCGAGGTCAGCAGGACCGCGAAGATCGCGATGGCCGCGACGGCGGCGAGCACGACGACGGCGTCGGAGAGGTTGTCCAGGGTGATGACGTCCGTGAGGAACAGGGCCACGACGACGGCGACCATCCCCAGGCCGATCAGGCCCCAGCGGCCGTACTGCGACCGCGGCAGCGGATCCGGGACCCGGTGCACGTCCGTGGGCAGGTTCTTGCGGGTCAGGGCGTACTGCGTCAGGCCGATGGCCATGCCGGCGGCGGCGAGGCCGAAGCCCACGTGGAAGCCCATCGTGTCGCGTGCCAGGCCGGTGAGCAGCGGGCCGAAGAGGGCGCCGATGTTCACGCCCATGTAGAAGATGGAGAAGCCGGCATCGCGCTTGGGGTCCTCGCGGGAGTACAGGGAGCCGACGAGGTTCGTGGCGTTGGCCTTGAGGCCGCCCGAACCGACGGCGACGAGCACGAGGCCCAGGGTCAGGCCCGGGACGCCCGGGACGAGGGCCAGCGCGATGTGGCCCAACATGATCCCGACGGCGCTGACGAACATGGTGCGCTCGGAACCGAGCAGGCGGTCGGCGACCCAGCCGCCGAGGATGCAGAACACGTACACCATGCCGCCGTAGGCGCCGACGATGCCCGTGGCCACGGCCGGGTCGATCCCGAGGCCGCCCTCCGCGGCGGTCCAGGACATGTAGTACACGAGCATCGCCTGCATGCCGTAGAAGGAGAAGCGCTCCCACAGCTCCACGGAGAACAGGTTCGCCAGCGGGCCGGGCTGGCCGAGGAACGGGCGGCCGCGCCAGTCGGGGGTGGCGTCGTCGGGACGGGTGGCCGTCGACGCCGCCACGCGGGCGGACGGCTCGACGTCGGGCACGCGGCCCGCGAGAGGATTCTGGGGATTTTCCACCGATCTACTGTCCTCCCCTGAGGGAGCCAGAGCAAACTCCCCGCCCGATGACGCCGATCACATCCGCGGCCCGGGCGGCGTCCGTCCTAGAGTGGAGGCCGTGTCCGTCACCTCCGAGATCGCCCGTGCCCGCTCGCTCATCCGTGTGGTCCCCGACCATCCCAGCCCGGGCGTGGCCTTCCAGGACATCACGCCCCTGCTCGCCGACGCCCGCGCCCTGAGGGCGTGCGTCGAAGCCCTGGTGGCGCCGTTCGAGGGGCGGTTCGACCTCGTGGCCGGCCTCGAGGCCCGCGGGTTCCTGCTCGCCGGGGCGGCCGCCGTCCTGACCGGCACCGGCCTCGTGCCGCTGCGCAAGGCCGGGCGCCTCCCGGCTCCCGCGGCCCGTGCGGACTACACGCTGGAGTACGGGAACGCGAGCATCGAGGTGTCGGAAGACCTGCGGGCCGGGTCACGGGTGCTCCTGCTCGACGACGTCCTCGCCACGGGCGGCACCCTCGCCGCCGGCCGACGGCTCATCGAGGCGCGGGGCGCGGAGGTGGTGGGCGCGGCCTGCCTGCTGGAGCTCACGGCCCTTGGCGGCCGGGCCGTCGTGCCGGACACGCACGTGCTGTTCGCGTCCTGAACCGCCCCGCCCGACCGACGGGGAGTGGCGGCAAAGGTGGCCCGGCCCCGGGTACGACGAAGCCGGAGCCCTGCGCTGCAGGACTCCGGCCTCGTGAATGTGGTCGGGCTGCTGCGAAACTACTGCCAACAAGCGCGGAGAACCGCGGAACTGGCCGAGCTCCTGGCCACGGCACGCGAGTCGACGCGGAGCCCGGGCGACCGCCTGGGCTGACCCCGTTTCGTAGGTCCAGTCGTTATGAGAGTCGTCCTGTTGCCCGCGGTCGCGGGCAGGGAGACTGGTCAGATCATGACGAACAGCAGGAAGCGTCACACCCCCGAGCAGGTCGTCC
>NZ_JABFBA010000001.1:125255-125708 GCF_017168445.1 Micrococcus sp. KRD026
GCTCGGCGTGAGGCCCTGGCGGTGTGGGTGAACCACTACAACTACCATCGGCCTCATACCTCCTGCGGGGACGCCCCGCCAACCTCGTTGGCACCGGCCCGAGTCAACAACGTCATGCCCTCCTACAACTAGCCGGGCTACGTCCTCTCTAGCCCAGGTGGTAGTTCCTGCGAGGGGAAACTCTCCGATGACGCGGCGCATGTCCTCTTCTTCTCTGGCCTGTGCATGATGCCCCGCTAGTGCAGGAGGACGGTCCCGTGCCTATTGGTGGGGCGGTAAGCAGGTCGGCCCCCTGCCCTCATCAGAGGGGAAGGCCGGGGTTGTCTCTGAGCCGCCCCCTTCATTCGGTCCGGACGTTCTGTGAGTCGTCGGTTTCCATTTGATGGGTGCACTGCCGAGCGTACTCGGCTGGGGTTAGGTAGCCGAGCGAGGAGTGCCGGCGGTGGTGGTTGT
>NZ_JABFBA010000010.1:0-51482 GCF_017168445.1 Micrococcus sp. KRD026
CGATGGCCGACTGGGCCGGCACCCGCACCGGCCTGTCCTACATCCCTCCGGGCTCGCCGTGGCGCAACGGGTACGTCGAGTCGTTCAACAGCCGGATCCGCGACGAGTGCCTCAACATCAACAGCTTCTACTCGCTGCTGCACGCACAGGTCATCATCGGCGACTGGAAGGACGAGTACAACCACCACCGCCGGCACTCCTCGCTCGGCTACCTAACCCCAGCCGAGTACGCTCGGCAGTGCACCCATCAAATGGAAACCGGCGACTCACAGAACGTCCGGACCGAATGAAGGGGGCGGCTCACTCCTCGCTCGGCTACCTAACCCCAGCCGAGTACGCTCGGCAGTGCACCCATCAAATGGAAACCGACGACTCACAGAACGTCCGGACCGAATGAAGGGGGCGGCTCACTTCCGTGATCTGGCTGCCCGCGGCCTGTCGGGGGTGGAGCTGATCACCTCCGATGCCCATGCCGGGCTGGTCGAAGCGGCCGGGGCGGTGTTCGGGACGGCGCAGTGGCAGCGCTGCCGCACCCACTACGCGGCCAACCTGATGGCGGTGTGCCCGAAGTCGCAGTGGCCCGCGGTGAAAGCGCTGCTGCACAGCGTCTACACCCAGCCCGACGTCGAGGCGGTGATCGCCCAGTACGAGCACATGATCGACAGCCTGGCCACCCATCTGCCGGCCGCTGCCGAGCACCTCGAGGGCGCCCGCGATGAGGTGCTCACGTTCACGAAGTTCCCGAAGGAGGTGTGGAAGAAGATCTGGTCGAACAACCCGAACGAACGGCTCAACAAGGAGATCCGGAGACGCACCGACGTCGTCGGCATCTTCCCCAGCCGAGTCGCGGTGATTAGACTCCTCGGCGCGGTGCTGGCCGAGCAGCACGACGAATGGACCGAATCACGGCGCTACATGAGCCTGGAATTGCTGACCGCGACCGACACGATGCTCGCCGAAGCAGCCGCGAAAGCCGCGGCTGAACAAGCCGCCCTACAGGTCAGCGACACCATGACCGACGACCCCGGCCACGCGGCACTCGCCGCCTGACAACCCACCCGACCACGAGGAACCCGACAAAGCCTCGATACACCACTCAAAAGGACTTGACCATGGCTATGCCCGAGACCGACCTGCTGCGCATCGGCCGCTGGTGCCGTGAACGCGTGCCCGAGCACCTGTGGGATCAGGTGAGAGTAGAAGCCGAGATCGCCGACCGGCACGTCACGATCATCGAGACGCGGCCGCCGTGGGACGGGCAGGGCGACTGGACGCGGTTCCCGGTCGCGCGCCTGCGATACACCGTCAAGACCGGCCAGTGGAGCATCTACTGGCGTGACCGGCACATGAAGTTCCACGAGTACACGAAGAGGCGCCCGACGAAGAACGTCCAGAGTCTGCTCGACTACATCGGCAGCCACCAGGATCCGATCTTCTGGGGCTGAGAGCTCCCACGGCCGTGTCGGTACTCACCGCTACGGTCGGGAGTATGAGCGAAGAGCAATGGGATGAAGCGGCCTTCCGCGCATCGATCCCGGCCGCGCGCGAGAAGGTTGAGTTTGCCGCAAGGTTCTGCGAGATCGGCCCCTCACAGCCCCGCTGGGATAGTCACCGTCCCGTCGTCGAGTTGATCTTCTATCTCTGCAAGCTCGACTACGACATCAAGGTGCTCCTGCTGCCTTCCTGACCGATTGAAGCGCCCTGGGTTTGTTGGAGACTCCTGACCTTGGAAACGAGGATGGAGTTATGCCGAAAGAGCAGACAGCGGGGAAGCCGACGACGCGTCGGTATTCGCCGGAGGAGAAGGCCGCGGCGGTCCGGATGGTGAGGACGCTGCGTGCCGAGCTGGGGACCGAGCATGGGACCGTCAATCGGGTCGCGACGCAGCTCGGGTACGGGGTCGAGTCCGTGCGGATGTGGGTCAAGCAAGCCGACATTGACGACGGCGTCACCTCTGACGTGAGCAGCGCTGAGGCGCAGCGGGTGCGTGAGCTGGAGCAGGAGGTCCGGGAGTTGCGGCGGGCCAACGAGGTCCTCAAGCGTGCTGCGTCTTTCTTCGGGGCGGAGCTCGACCGCCACTACCGGAAGTAGTCGCGTTCATCGACGCGAACAAGGATGACCTGGTCGACGGTCGCCGGCTCGGAGTCGAGCTCATCTGCAGGCTGCTGCAGGTGGCTCCGAGCAGCTACTACGCCGCCAAGACCCGCGCCCCCTCGGCTCGCGCGGTGCGGGACGAGGAGCTGATCCCGCAGCTGGTCGAGCTCTGGGAGACGAACTACCGCGTCTATGGAATCCGCAAGCTCTGGAAAGCCGCCGGCCGGGCGGGGATCATGATCGGCCGAGACCAGGCCGCCCGGCTGATGCGCGCTGCAGGCATCGAGGGTGCGCGGCGGTCGAAGAGGGTCAAGACCACCCGGCCGGACCCGGCGTCGGCGCGGCACCCGGACCTCGTGAAGCGGGAGTTCACCGCGCCTGCCCCGAACCGGCTCTGGGTCACCGACCTGACGTTCGTGCCGACGTGGGCCGGTGTCGCGTACGTCTGCTTCATCGTCGACGCGTTCTCCCGGATGATCGTCGGGTGGCGGTGCGCGTCACACATGCGCACCGAGATGGTCCTCGACGCGATCGAGATGGCCCGCTGGTCCCGCGGCGCTCGCCATGAGGACCCGCGCTGTCACAGCGACGCGGGGTCTCAATTCACCTCCATTCGCTACGGCGAACGCCTCGCCGAGATCGGAGCGACACCGTCGATCGGGACCGTCGGGGACAGCTATGACAACGCCCTGGCCGAGACCGTGAACGGCTATTACAAGGCCGAGCACGTCCGCGGACCCGCACGGCCAGGTCCCTGGCGGACGGTCGAGGACCTCGAGCTCGCGACCCTCGGGTGGGTGTCCTGGCACAACACGCAACGCCTCCACGGCTACCTCGGCGACGTCCCACCCGCCGAGTTCGAGGACACGTTCTATGCTGTCGAAGCCGGCCGCGAACAGCTGGTCGGAATCAAATAGCGCGAGTCTCCATCAGACCCAGGGGGCTTCAGGGCCAACGCTCTGGTCACCGACGAGATCGATTTTGGATCGAGCCGCTCGGCCACTGAGGAAGTTCTGAATTCCCGGGGATATAAGTCGAGCCGAACGCCGAACCGTAGGGTCTGTCTCGATCAGTTTGTGCTAAGGAATATGTCAGGCACGGAAAGAGGCCCAGGCGCTCCCCTCGAGGGAGTACCTGGGCCTCATTCCATTTTCCCTCGTCAGATGCGGACTCTGACCCGTGGGAACGTGGTCGGGCTAGCGGGATTTGAACCCACGACCTCTTGACCCCCAGTCAAGCGCGCTACCAAGCTGCGCCATAGCCCGTGGCGAATCGCGGTCATCCGCGCTTCGGCACCCGATGAGCATACCCCACCGGCACCGCCGGGCGCGAATCGGAAGCGGGCCTGCCAGGTCGTCGTTGTCAGGGGCAAACCGCGCGACACCCCCGAAACGTGAACAAGGGGCCCACGTCCTCTTCACAGACGTGAACCCCTCATCCCTTGACCGAGGGCCACCCGACCGAGAGTCCCCCAGCGACCGCGGCCCCGGCGTACCGGTGGGCCTGGCGGTCTGCACGAACCCTCTCATGACTGAGGGTGCAGTCGCGCACGTGAGAAGTGTAACACGCTGAGCCGCTCCGATCCGCCGTTCCGGGCGCGTCGCAGGGGCGTGTCGGGGGCCTCACGGAGCCCCGTCGCAGGCTCAGAACGTGAAGGTTCGGTCCCCCACGCGGAATTCGACGTCCTCCAGGTCCGGGATGGCGTCGCGCGCCCGGTCCGCCGCCTCCCGCATCGTGTCCTCGAGAACCTGGGGATCGGCCTCGAGCAGGGACTGGCCGTACTCGATGACCACCTTCCCGTCCTCCCGAAGGGCCTCGACGTCGACGATGTCCGAACCGGAGGGCAGCGATCGCGTCAGGTCCTCGACGACCTCGGCGGCGCGCTGGTCCGCCTCCTCGAGGGCGCCCTCGGCCTCCTGGCGCAGCTGCCCCAGGTCCACGCGGTCCGAGGCGTCCGCCTCCAGCTCGCTGATCCGGTCCTCGGCCTGGGCGAGCCGGTCCTCCGCGCTTTGCAGCGCGGCCCGGGTCGCGCCGTCGTCGACCGCGCAGCCGGATGCGGCCAGCGCGAGCGCGGCCAGGGTGGCCAGGGACAGGGCGGCGGGGCGACGTCGGATGAGGCTCATGCCCTCAGGCTACGAGGCGAAGGTGGACGAACGGTGGGAGCCGGCCGGGACGACGACGTCCCCCGACGCGGGTGGTCGAGGGACGTCGTCGGGGCGGGGCCGGATCAGCGGCGGCGACCGCGCTTCTCGCGCACGCGCATCCCGATCTCGAGGGGCGTGCCCTCGAACCCGAAGGTCTCGCGCAGGCGGCGCACGATGAACCGGCGGTACCCGGGGTCCAGGAACCCGGTGGTGAACAGCACGAACTTGGGCGGCCGGCTCGAGACCTGGGTCGCGAACAGGATGCGGGGCTGCTTGCCGCCGCGCAGCGGGTGCGGGTGGGCCGCCACGAGCTCGCCGAGGAACGCGTTGAGCTTGCCCGTGGGGATACGGGTGTCCCATGAGTCCAGGGCGAGGTCCAGCGCGGGGACGAGACGGTCCTTGTGCCAGCCGGTCTTCGCGGAGATGTTCACGCGCGGCGCCCACGCGACGTGCGCCAGGTCCCGCTCGATCTCCTTGGCCAGCTGGAGCCGCCGATCCTCATCCACCTGGTCCCACTTGTTGAACGCGATCACGAGGGCGCGACCGGAGTCCAGCACCATCTGGAGGATGCGCACGTCCTGCTCAGAGATCACCTGCGGCGCCTCGAGCAGCACCACGGCCACCTCGGCGCGGTCCAGGGCCGAGGCAGTGCGCAGCGACGCGTAGTAGTCGGCGCCGTGGGCCATGTGCTGCCGTCGACGGATGCCGGCGGTGTCCACGAAGCGCCACAGGCGTCCGCCGAGCTCCACGAGCTCGTCCACGGGGTCGCGCGTGGTGCCGGCCAGGTCGTCCACCACCACGCGGTCCGAGCCGGCCAGCTTGTTCAGCAGCGAGGACTTGCCCACGTTCGGCCGGCCCACGAGGGCGATCCGGCGCGGGCCGCCGCGCGGCACGAGACCGCCGTGGGCGGACTCCTCCGGCAGTGCCTCGAGCGCGGCGTCCAACAGGTCCGCGACGCCGCGGCCGTGCACCGCGGACACCGGGTACGGGTAGCCGAAGCCGAGCGACCACAGGGTGGCGGCGTCGGCCTCCTGGACCATGTCGTCCACCTTGTTGGCGGCCACGATCACCGGGCGGTCCTTGCGACGCAGCATCGAGACCACGGCCTCGTCCGTGGCCGTCATGCCGACGGTGGCGTCCACCACGAACACGACGGCGTCCGCCACGTCCACGGCCAGCTCGGCCTGCTCGGCCACGCGACGGTGGATGCCCTTGGCGTCGTGCTCCCAGCCGCCGGTGTCCACCACGGTGAACTCGCGGCCGTTCCACTCGGCGTCGTAGGAGACGCGGTCGCGCGTCACGCCGGGCACGTCCTCCACCACGGCCTCACGGCGGCCGATGATGCGGTTGACGAGCGTGGACTTGCCGACGTTCGGCCGGCCCACGATGGCCAGCACGGGCGGCACGGGCGCGTCGACGTCCTCGTCGGGCCCGAGCTGCCACGCGTCGAGGAGGGCGGCGTCGTCCTCCTCGAGCTCGTAGTCCTCGAGGCCGGCGCGCAGCGACGCGGCGCGCGCCTCGGCCTCCTCCTCGGTCATGGCGGCGAGCCGCTCGGCCACCTGATCGTCGCCGGCGGGGACGAACTCGTCCTCACCGGAGCGGTGCTGGGGGTTCTCGGTCATCGTCGGCCTCCCTTCACGGCCGGAATGCCGGCCTGGTCCTCGACGGCGGCCAGGACGGCCGCCACGGTCTGCTCGAAGTCGAGCTCGGTGGAGTCCACGAGCGCCACCCCGTCGGCGGGGCGGTCGAACGTGGACACGGTGGCGTCGCGGGCGTCGCGCCCGGCCACCTGACGGTGCAGCGTGCCGGCATCGACGCCGGTCTCCCCCGCCGCGGCCAGCTGGCCCGAGCGGCGGGCGGTGCGCACGGCCTCGGAGGCCGTGAGCAGCACGCGCGCGTGGGCGTCCGGGGCCACCACCGTGGTGATGTCACGGCCCTCGGCGACCATCCGGCCCGCGGCGGCGATCGCCGCCCGCTGGCGACGATGCAGCTCCTCGCGCACCGGGATGACCACGGCGACGGTGGAGACCGTGTCCGTGACCTCGGGGCCGCGGATCGCCTCGGTGACGTCCGTGCCGCCGACCCGCACGGCCTCGACGTCCGGGTCGGTGGACTGGTCCAGGTCCATGGCGACGGCGGCCGCCGCCACGGCCTCCGCATCGGCCAGGTCGACGCCCTCGTGCAGGCAGTGCCACGCCACGGCGCGGTACATGGCGCCGGTGTCCAGGTACGCGGCGCCGAGACGCCGGGCCACGGCCTTGGACACGGACGACTTGCCCGAGCCCGAGGGGCCGTCCACCGCCACCACGAGCGGCGCGGGTGCGACGTCGTCGCGGGTGTGCTCGGTCATCTCAGACCACCTTCCATCCGGCGGCGGTCAGCGCCGCCACGAGTTCGTCCCTGCGGCCGGGCAGCACGGAGATCTCCACCATGCCGACCCGGTGGCCCGAGGCGTGCTCGAGCCGCAGGTCCTCCACGTTCACGTCCGTGCGGCCGACCTCGTCGAGGAGGGCCGCGATCTGCCCGGGGGCGTCGTCCACGATCACCGTGACCACCGCGAACGCCTGCGGCGGCGCCCCGTGCTTGCCGGGCACCCGTGCCCGACCGGCGTTGCCCTCGGCGATCAGCTGCGCCATGTCCAGCCGCGCCCCGGGGGCGGAGGGGTCCTCCAGGGTGCGGATCAGCCGGTCCAGGTCCGCCCGCAGCCCGTGCAGCGCCGGCACGATCCGCCCGGCGTTGCCGGAGAGGATCTGCACCCACAGCTGCGGGTCCGACGCTGCGATCCGGGTGGTGTCCCGCAGCCCGTTGCCGGCCAGGGCGAGCGCCTGGTCCGGGGTGTCCTGCAGGCGGGAGGCCACGAGCGAGGCGGCGATCTGCGGCAGGTGCGAGATCAGCGCGACCGATTCGTCGTGGGCGCGGGCCGCCATCCGGTACGGGGTGGCCTGCAGCGTCCGCGCGAGCGCCCGACCGGCCGCGAGGGCGCCCGGGTGCGTCGTGTCCGTCGGGCACAGCACCCACGGCGCCTGCGTGAACAGGGTGCCGCGGGCCGCCACGGGACCGGACCGCTCGGAGCCGGCCATCGGGTGCGTCCCGAGGTACCGGTCGGCGTCCTGCGGGGCCAGGCGGCCGTCGTCGACGGCAGCGCGCACGCCCGCGGCGACCGCCTCCTTCACCGAGGCGATGTCCACCACCACGGCCGCGGGCCAGCGGCGCAGCGAGTCGACCACGACGTCGGCGGTCACGTCCGGCGGCGCGGCCACGACGACGAGTCCCGGGGCGACGTCGAGGTCGTCGCCCTCGGCGTCCAGGCGGGCGGGGCGTCCGGCGCGGATGTCCGCGGCCACGGCCAGGGCGGCGGGCGAGGGGTCGTGCAGGCGCACGTCCACACCGGCCGCGCTCAGCCCGATGCCGATCGAGGCGCCCAGCAGACCGGTCCCCCGGACGAGCACGGGCTGCGGGATCCCGGCCGGGCCGTCACCGAGCTTGGCGGCGGACTCGGCGGGCGCGCTCACAGGCCGACCAGGGCCTTGAGGTGGCCCAGCTCCTGCGCGTTGAGTGCGCGGACGGTGCCCTGCTTCTGGTCGCCCAGCAGGATGGGGCCCACCTTGACGCGGACGAGCCGCTCGACCGGGTGGCCGATCTCCTGGAACATGCGACGCACGATGCGGTTCTTGCCCGAGTGCAGCACGACCTCGACGAGCACGTGGCCCGGCGTCGAGTCGACGAGCTTGAACGAGTCGACCTGCGCCACGCCGTCCTCCAGTTCCACGCCCTCGCGCAGCCGGTTCGAGACGCCCTTGGCCAGCGGGCCGCGGGTCTGCACCACGTAGGTCTTGGGGACCTCGTAGCTGGGGTGGGTGAGGCGGTTGGCCAGCTCGCCGTCGTTGGTGAGGATGAGCAGGCCCTCGGTCTCGTTGTCCAGACGGCCCACGTGGAACAGGTGCTCCTGCCCGGGCTTGAGGTAGGTGGCGATCGAGGGCCGGCCCTCCGGGTCCACCATCGTGGAGATCACGCCGCGGGGCTTGTTGAAGACGAAGTACTGCTTGGTCACGTCCGTCTGCACGGAGATGCCGTCCACCCGGATCACGGCCGTGGCCGGGTCCACGCGCACGCCGGGCTCGGTGACGACGACGCCGTCCACCTCCACGCGGCCCTCGGCGATGAGGTCCTCGCTCACGCGCCGGGACGCCACACCCGCCGCGGCCAGCACCTTCTGCAGGCGCTCGCCCGACTCGTCGTGGATGCGGTCGAGGTGGGCGGCCTTGGCCCGGGCGGCGCCGGCGCCGCGGCCGCGGCGACCGCGGGTGCGCGGCACGGCGTCCTCGTCGAAGGGGGCCTCCTCACGGGGGGCGGCGGCGCCGCGGCGGGCACCGATCTGTCGCTGGAAGTCGCGCTCCTGGAACGGGCCGCCCCGTCGACCGACGGCGGGGGTGCGTCCGGAGCCTCGCGGCTTGCGGGAGTTCATGGGGAGGGCGTCCTTTCGGGTGCGCGTCAACGGCGCCGGTCGGGCCGGCGGCGGACGGGTCAGGGGGTGAGGGACGGCCCGGAGACGGACACGCCCGGCTCCATTCTCGCAGATCAGCGGCGTCGCGTCTCCCGGCCACCGCTCCCCCGCCGCGAGCGCGCAGCGAACCGGCCCGGTCCCGAGACGGGACCGGGCCGGCGTCGTCGGCGCTCAGCGGACGGTCACGGCGCGCCGCCGCGGCAGATCAGCTCGCGGGCGAGCTGCCGGTAGGCCTTGGCACCGTCGTGGTTCTCGGCGAACAGGGTGATGGGCGTGGCCGCCACCGTGGCGTCGGCGAACTTGATGGACCGCTTGATGACGGTCTCGAACACGCGGTCCCCGAAGCCGGCCACCAGCGAGCCCACGACCTCCTTGGAGTGCAGGGTCCGCTGGTCGAACATCGTGGCCAGCACGCCGTCGATCTCCAGGTCCGGGTTGAGCCGGTCCTGCACCTTCTCGATCGTCTCGACGAGCAGGGCGACCGCGCGCAGCGCGAAGAACTCGGCGGTCAGCGGGATGATCACGCCGTGCGAGGCGGTCAGCGCGTTGACGGTCAGCAGGCCCAGCGAGGGCTGGCAGTCGATGAGGACCACGTCGTAGTCGTCGCGGACCTGGCGCAGCGCGCGCTCGAGGACCTGCTCGCGGGCCACCTCGTTGACGAGCTGCACCTCGGCCGCGGACAGGTCGATGTTGGCCGGCAGCAGGTCCATGTTCGCGAAGTCCGTGGACAGGATCGCGTCCTTCGCGGTCACGGACCGCTCCATGAGCACGTTGTACACCGTGGTGTCGAGCTCGTGCGGGTTCGCGCCCAGGCCGGCCGAGAGGGCGCCCTGCGGGTCGAAGTCCACCATGAGCACCCTGCGGCCGTAGCCCGCGAGCGCGGCGCCCAGGTTGATGGTGGAGGTCGTCTTCCCGACGCCGCCCTTCTGGTTCACCATCGAGATGATCCGCGCCGGGCCGTGCGAGGTCAGGGGCGCGGGCTCGGGGAAGTCGTGCTTGGGCCGGCCGGTGGGCCCGAGCACGGGCTCGCCGTGGATGGTCATCACGGGGATCGGTTCTCTCGAGGTCACGGCGGCGCCGGCTCCTTCCACGGTGGTCTGCACGCCCGGCCGCGGGCCGCGGCGCGCCGCGGCCGCCGTCGTCGGCGTGTCCGGATCTTCCCCCACCCTAGTGCCTGGCGTTCCCGGGACGACGGCGGCGCCGGGGACGGGCCGGTGTCCAGGCTCGTCCCCGGCGTCGCCGGTGGTCGACGGTGCGGCGTGCCGCGCGGGCCCGCCGCCTCCGTCAGCGGGCGGGGTTCCGGTCGCCGTCGGCGGCCATGGCGAAGTTCAGGCTGGAGTCGGGGTGACCCTCGTAGGCCTGCTCGGCGATCGTCGGGGACTGCTGCGGGTCGTGCGCGGCGCCGTCGTGGCCGGCCACGGTCGCCTCGTCGAACTGCAGCTCGCCGCTGAGGACGCGCCGGGCACGCTCGCCGTCGAGCTCGCCCACCCAGCGGCCGACGAGGAGCGTGGCCACGGCGTTGCCGGTGAAGTTGGTCAGGGCGCGGGCCTCGGACATGAACTTGTCGATGCCCACGATCACGCCCATGCCGCCGAGCAGCTCGGGTCGGTGCGCCTGCAGGCCGGCGGCGAGCGTGGCCATGCCCGCGCCGGTGACGCCGGCCGCGCCCTTCGAGGCGATGATCATGAAGACCAGCAGGCCGATCTGCTCGCCGAGGTTCATCTCCGCGCCCATCGCGTTGGAGACGAAGAGCGCGGCCATGGTCAGGTAGATGGCGGTGCCGTCCAGGTTGAAGGAGTAGCCGGTGGGCACGGTCACGCCCACGACGGACTTGTCCACGCCGGCGTGCTCCATCTTGGCGATCAGGCGGGGCAGGGCGGTCTCGGAGGAGCTGGTGGCGAAGATGAGCAGGTACTCCCGGCCCAGGTACTTCATGAGGGACAGGATGCTCAGGCCGGTCACGACCTTCAGGACGGTGCCGAGCACCACCACGATGAAGGCGATGCAGGTCAGGTAGAAGGCGCCCATGAGCAGCGCCATGGCGCCGATCGCGGACCAGCCCGTGGAGCCGACGACGGCGGCGATCGCACCGAAGGCGCCGATCGGGGCGACCCACATCACCATCATGAGGATGCGGAACACGACGCCCTGGATCAGCGTGAGACCACGCAGCAGCGGGGCGTCGGCCGGGCCCATCTGCTGCAGGGCGAAGCCCACGAGCAGGGCGATGAACAGGGTGGGCAGCATCGGCAGGGAGCCGGGGATGATGTCCAGCAGGAACTGGACGGTGCCGTCCGCCGCGGCCTGGGGCTTGTTCGGGTCGTAGGGCGTCAGCTTGAGGCCCTCGCCGGGGTGGATGAGGTTGCCGACGACGAGGCCGACGGCCAGCGCGAACGTGGACATCGCCATGAAGTAGACCAGGGCGATGCCGCCCACGCGGCCGACGGTCGCGGCCTTGGCGATCGAGCCGACGCCGAGGACGATCGTGCAGAAGATGACCGGGCCGATCATCATCTTGATGAGGGAGACGAAGCCGTCGCCCAGCGGCTTGAGGGACTTGCCGAACTCGGGGAAGAGCAGGCCGACGGCGGCGCCCAGCACCACCGAGGCGATCACGGCGATGTACAGCCAGTGGGTGCGGTCCTTCTTCGTCGCCGGGGCCGGCGGGGCCGAGGTCTCGGCCGGTGGGGTGTGCGCCATCGGGCGTTCCGTTCTGTGCGGTGGTGGGGCGCCGCCGAGCGGTCCGCAACGGCGCGGGAGGGATGTGACCACTCTCGCGGCCCCGGGTGGTGTCGGTCACGATTGCGGTCATAGTGGTCACGGCGGCCGACGGACTGCAGGATCGTGGGGGTGGACCGGCGCGTCGCCGGCCCGAGGGAGGAGAGGCATGCGCCACCCGTGGTCGATCGCCCGGCGGATCGCCGTGGTCCACGTGGCGCTCGTGGCGGCCATCGCCCTGTTCAGCGTGTGGAGCGCCTACCTCCAGGCCCGCGAGGTGGCCCAGCGCGTCGAGGAGCGCCACGTCCAGGGCGTCACCACCCTCGTGGCGCGCGACCCCGCGCTCGTCTCGGCCCTGCGGGCCGGCGACGCCCCCGCCTTGCAGGCCGGGATCGACGGCTGGATCGCCGAGGCACAGGTCTCGTGGCTGACCGTGATGGACCCGGACGGGATGCGGTTGGCGAGCTGGCGCCCCGAGCAGGTCGGTGTCCGCTACCCGAGGCCGGTGGACGCCGTCGTGGCCGGGGACACCGTCGTGGAGCTCTCGAGCACCGGTGCCGCGGGCCGGTCGGTGCGTGCGCTCGCACCGGTCGTGGACCCGGAGGACGGCACCGTCCTGGGCGTGGTCACGATGGGCGTGCAGATCTCCGACGTCACCATCATGGCCCAGGCCCAGATCCCCGGCATCCTGCTGGGCTCGGCCGCCGTGGCCGCCGTCGGCCTGCTCGTCGCCTGGCTCGTGGGCCGGTATCTGAACCGGGTGACGCTCGGACGCGGCCCCGAGCAGATCGCCGAGCAGTTCCTGCTGGCGGAGACGGCCATGGACTCGCTCGAGGCCGGCGTCGTGGTCCTCGCCCCGGACGGGCGGGTCCGCCTGCACAACGACGCCGCCGCGCGCCTGCTCGGCTGGGAGGGCGCGGGCGAGCCTCGCCGTCGGCGGGCGGGTCCTCGTGGTGCAGCAGCGTGTCGTGCGGGCGCCCGGCCGTTCCGACCCCGGCGGGTCGGTCCCGCCGACGGCCCTCGCCGCGGCCGCCCGCGAGGGCGTGACCACCGCCCCGGCGGGATCGCGCGTGCTCGTCCTGCACGACCGCACCGACCTGCAGCGGCTCGGCGACGAGCTCACCGTGGCGCATACCCTGACCACGGCGCTGCGCGCGCAGACGCACGAGCACGCCAACCAGCTGCACACCGCCCTCGCCCTCGTGGAGTCGGGCCGGCTGGAGGCGGCCCGGGCCGTGCTGTCCCGCCGCGCCGCGGACGAGGAGGCCTCCGACGACGTCCTCGCCGCCCTGCTCGACGCGAAGGCCGCCCAGGCGCGTGAGCGGGGGGTGGCGCTGACCTGGTCCGCCGAGCTGACCGCGCCCGCCCCGCTGCGCCCGCTCGACCTGCTGACCGTGCTGGGCAACCTGGTGGACAACGACCTCGACGCGGCCGCCGCACCGGACCTGTCCGCGGTAGACCGGTGGGTCGACGTCGAGGTGGTCTCGGACGCCACGGGCCTGGTGGTGCAGGTGGCCGACGGCGGCCCCGGACCCTCCGACGCGGACCGCCGCCGGCTCTTCGACCGGGGCTGGTCGACGAAGCCCGTCGGCGCCGCCGGACGCGGCATGGGGCTGTGGCTGACGCGGCGGATCGCGGAGGAGGCCGGCGGGGTCGTGGACGTCGCGACCGACTCCGGCACCGTGTTCACCGTCGAGGTGCCCCGCGAGCCCACACCCCAGGAGGAGACATGACCGCCCGCCCGTACCGGGTGCTCGTCGTCGAGGACGAGCAGCTGACGGCCGAGACCTACGTGGCGCACCTGGACCGGCTGCCGGGCTTCGAGGTGGCCGCGGTGGCCGGTTCCCTGCTGGCCGCGCGGCAGGTCGCCGCGGCGGGCCTGCACGCCAACGGGCGCTTCCCGTTCGACGTCGTCCTGCTGGACATGAACCTGCCCGACGGGCACGGCCTGGACTTCCTGCGCCAACTGCGCGCGGCCGGCTTCCACGGCGGGGTGCTGGCGCTCACCGCGGCCACCGACCTGCCGGTGGTGCGCCGCGCCGTCGCGTACGGGGTGACGCAGTACCTCGTGAAGCCGTTCGGCTTCGACGAGTTCGCGGATCGGCTGGGCGGGTTCCGCGCCGCCTCGGCGATGCTGGCCGGCGACGGCGCCCTCGACGGCCAGGAGCAGGTGGACGCCGTCTTCCGCGTCTCCCGCGAGCGGCGCGCCGAGGCCCTGCCCAAGGGGCTGACCGAGAGCACCCTGCGCGAGGTGGTGGAGCTGCTGGGGGCGGACCCGGAGACCGCCCTGAGCGCGGCCGAGGTGGGCGAGCGCCTGGGCATCTCCCGCGTGACGGCCCGGCGCTACCTCGAGCACCTCGAGCGGATCCGCCGGGTGCGGCGCTCGGCCCGGCACGGCGGCCGTGGCCGGCCCGAGCAGGAGTACCGCTGGGCCGGCCGCACGTGAGCGGGGCTCAGCGGGCCGGGCGCAGCACCCCGGCCAGGGCCTCGAGCACGGCGGGGTCCTCAATGGTCGAGGGCACCGCGTACTCCTCGCCGTCGGCCATCTGCCGCATGGTCTTGCGCAGGATCTTGCCCGAGCGGGTCTTGGGCAGCGCGTCCACCACGACGACGTCGCGGAAGTCCGCCACCGGGCCCACCTCGCGGCGCACCGCCTGACGCAGCTCGTCCAGGAGCGCGGCCTCGGCCTCGGAGCCGGCCTCGGGCGTCTCGACGCCGGACTTGAGGACCACGTAGCCCGAGGGCCGCTGGCCCTTGAGCGGGTCCGCGATGCCGATCACGGCACATTCGGCCACCGCCGGGTGGGCGGCCAGGGCGGCCTCGAGGACGCCCGTGGACAGCCGGTGCCCGGAGACGTTGATGACGTCGTCGGTGCGGCCGAGCACGAACACGTAGCCGTCCTCGTCCACGACGCCGGAGTCACCGGTCGCGTAATGGCCGGGGAACGCGCTGAGGTAGGAGTCGATGTAGCGCTGGTCGTCGCCCCACAGGGTGGGCAGGGTGCCCGGGGGCAGCGGCAGCCGCAGGGCGATGTTGCCCTCGGTCCCGGCGGGCACGGGCTCGCCCAGGCCGTCCAGGACCACGAGATCGACGCCCGGCGAGGGCACCGAGGACGAGCCGATCTTCACCGGCAGCTGCTCCAGGCCCACCGGGTTCGCCGCGATGGCCCACCCGGTCTCGGTCTGCCACCAGTGGTCGATCACCGGCATGCCCAGCAGGCCCTCGATCCACCGCTGCGTCTCCGGGTCCAGGCGCTCGCCCGCGGCGAAGAAGTGCCGCAGGGAGGACAGGTCGTGGTCCTTGAGCAGCTCGCCCTCGGGGTCGGCGCGGCGGATCGCGCGCAGCGCCGTGGGGGCCGTGAAGAAGGAGCGCACGCCGTGGTCCTCGATCAGCCGCCAGAACGCGCCGGCGTCGGGCGTGCCCACGGGCTTGCCCTCGTACATGACCGTGGTGGCCCCGGCCAGCAGCGGGCCGTAGACGATGTAGGAGTGCCCCACGACCCAGCCCACGTCCGAGGCCGTGCACATCGCCTGCCCCGGACCGACGTCGTAGATGTGCTCCATGGTCCAGCGCAGGGCGACGGCGTGGCCCCCGTTGTCCCGGACGACGCCCTTCGGCTTGCCCGTGGTGCCCGAGGTGTAGAGCACGTACAGCGGGTCGGTGGCCTGCACCGGGACGCAGTCGGCCGGCTCGGCGGCCGCGACGGCCTCGCCCCAGTCCTCCCAGCTCGCGCCCCCGCGCCCGTCGGCGTCCGCGAGCGCGGTCTCGAAGCCCTCGCGGTGGTGGACCAGCACCGTGCGCACGGGGTGCGCGGCGGTCTCGAGCGCCTCGGCCACGGCGGGCAGGTATTCGACCCGGCGCTTGGGCTCGATGCCGCCGGAGCAGGTGAGCACGACGTCGGGGGCGGCGTCGTCGATGCGGGAGGCGAGCTCGCGCGGGGCGAAGCCGCCGAAGACCACGGAGTGCACCGCGCCGAGCCGCGCGCACGCCAGCATCGCGATGTGGGCCTGCGGGATCATCGGCAGGTACACGAGGACGCGGTCGCCCTTGCCGACGCCGCGCGCGGCCAGGGCGCCGGCCAGGCGGGCCACCGCGTCCGTGAGCTCGGCGTACGTGTAGCGGGTGACCTCACCGGTCATCGCGGAGTCGTGGATCAGCGCGACGGCGTCCCCGCGGCCCGCCTCGACGTGCCGGTCCAGGCAGTTGAAGGCGGTGTTCAGCTCGCCGTCCGGGAACCAGCGGTACAGAGGCGCGGCGGAGTCGTCGAGGGCGCGCGTGGGCGCGACGGTCCAGTCGATGGCGCGCGCCGCGTCGAGCCAGAACCCCTCGGGGTCGCGGAGGGAGCGGGCGTGGGCGTCGGCGTACGCGCCGGAGGGGCGGTCTTCGGCGGGGGCATCGTGGGTCGCCATGCGCCCAGGGTAGTGCCGTGGATCACAGGGGGCAAGGGATCTGTATACATTTCGTGCCCCGTCAGTGAGGCGTGGCGGCACGCGCGAGACCCGCGCCGGGGACGCACCACCCAGCCCCCGCACGCCGGACGACGCTCCCCGTGGACGGCGTCGCCCGGCACGCGCATCGGACACACCCCCTGCCCTCGGCGGGACTGTTGTGTATACACTGGCGGCATGCGAGCGAGTGAGCGGGCGTACCAGGCCCTGAGGGCGGAGATCCTCGACTGGTCCCTCCCTCCGGGCGCGGGCCTGGGCGAGGTGGAGCAGGCCGAGCGCCTGGGCATCTCGCGCACCCCTCTGCGCGAGGCGCTCTCCCGCCTGATGGCCGACGGCCTGGCCGAGCAGGCCCCGGGCCGGGGCATCGTCGTCGCCGACCTGTCCCTCGAACAGGCGGACCAGCTGTTCGACCTGCGCATCGCCCTCGAGTCCCTCCTGGCGCGCCGGGCCGCGCAGCGGGCCACCCCGGAGGCGGCCGAGCGGTTCACGGTCCTCGCGGGCCGTTTCCAGGAGGCCGAGGCGGCCCTGCGCGGCGGGACCGACCCGGCGGACTACTACGCGATGACGGCCGAGCTGGACAGCCGGCTGGACGAGGCCGCCGCGAACCCCTACCTCGTCTCCACCCTGCGCACCCTGCGCCTGCACCTGGCGCGCCTGCGCCGACTGGCCGCGGACGACCCGGCCCGCCTCGCGGCCTCCGCCGCGGAGCACGCGGACATCGCCGACGCCGTCGGCTCGGGCGCCGCAGACCTCGCGGAGGCGACCACGCGGGTCCACCTGCACCACGCCTTCCACCATCTGACCCGGCGCGGCCGCGCCGAGGAGACCCCGACCCTGCTGACCCCCACCGAAGGAGACCGACCATGAAGAACCATCACGTGCGCGTGCACCGCTCCGAGGAGAACCTCGAGCGCAAGGACCAGCTGGCCTGGAAGCTGGCCGAGGTGGCCGTCGACGACGTCGAGGTGCTGCCCGAGGTCGAGGAGATGATCATCAACCGGATCATCGACAACGCCTCCGTCGCGGTCGCCTCGCTGAAGCGCGGCCCGATCGTCGCCGCCCGCGCCCAGGCCCTGTCCCACCCGGTCTCCACCGGCGGTGCGGGCGCCTCCGTGTTCGGTGTGGAGCAGAAGGTCTCCCCCGAGTGGGCCGCATGGGCCAACGGCGTGGCCGTCCGCGAGCTGGACTACCACGACACGTTCCTGGCCGCCGAGTACTCCCACCCGGGCGACAACATCCCGCCGATCCTCGCCGTCGCCCAGCACACCGGCCGCTCCGGCAAGGACCTGATCCGCGGCATCGCCACCGGCTACGAGATCCAGGTGGACCTCGTGAAGTCCATCAACCTGTACGGCCACAAGATCGACCACGTGGCCCACATCGGCCCCTCCGCCTCCGCCGGCATCGGCACCCTGCTCGGCCTGGACACCGAGACCATCTTCCAGGCCATCGGCCAGGGCTTGCACACCACCACCGCCACCCGCCAGTCCCGCAAGGGCGAGATCTCCACGTGGAAGGCCCACGCCCCGGCGTTCGCCGGCAAGATGGCCGTCGAGGCCGTGGACCGCGCCATGCGCGGCCAGACCTCCCCCGTCCCGATCTACGAGGGCGAGGACGGCGTGATCGCCTGGCTGCTGGACGGCCCGGACGCCTCCTACGAGGTGCCGCTGCCCGAGCAGGGCGAGCCCAAGCGCGGCATCCTGGACACCTACACCAAGGAGCACTCGGCCGAGTACCAGGCCCAGGCCTGGATCGACCTGGCCCGCAAGCTCCACAGGGAGCACCCGGAGGCCACCGACCCGGCGAACGTCGAGTCGGTGCTGATCAAGACCTCGCACCACACCCACTACGTGATCGGCTCGGGCGCCAACGACCCGCAGAAGTACGATCCGACGGCCTCGCGCGAGACCCTCGACCACTCGATCCCCTACATCTTCACCGTGGCCCTGCAGGACGGCTCCTGGCACCACGTGGACTCCTACGCCCCCGAGCGCGCCCAGCGCGAGGACACCGTGGCCCTGTGGCACCGGGTGACCACCGTGGAGGACCCGGAGTGGACCCGCCGCTACCACTCGCTGGACCTCGCGGAGAAGGCGTTCGGCGGCGCGGTGGAGATCACCCTCAAGGACGGCACCGTCATCACCGACGAGATCGCCGTGGCCGACGCCCACCCGCTCGGCGCCCGGCCGTTCGCCCGCGAGCAGTACATCCAGAAGTTCCGCACCCTGGCCGAGGGCATCGTCTCGAAGGAGGAGCAGGACCGCTTCCTGGCCGCCGCCGAGCGCGTGGCCGAGCTGCAGCCCGGCGAGCTGGACCAGCTGAACATCCTGGCGGACCCGGCGTTCCTGTCCGAGGCCGACCTCGCCGCCGCCCCGAAGGGCCTGTTCTGATGCTGTACTCGACGAAGACGGCCGAACAGAAGCGGATCGACCTGCGGCAGACCCTGAAGCAGGGCGGCGCCCAGCAGTTCCCGGGCGCGTTCACCCCGCTGACCGCCAAGCTGATCCAGGAGAAGGGCTTCCCCGGGGTGTACATCTCCGGCGGCGTGCTCGCGAACGAGCTGGGCCTGCCCGACGTCGGGCTGACCACGCTCACCGAGGTGGCCGTGCGCGGCGGGCAGATCGCCCGCCTCACGGACCTGCCGTGCCTCATCGACGCGGACACGGGCTTCGGCGAGCCGATGAACGTGGCCCGCACGGTGCAGGAGTTCGAGAACGCCGGCCTGGCCGGCTGCCACATCGAGGACCAGTTCAACCCCAAGCGGTGCGGCCACCTCGACGGCAAGAACATGGTGGAGCTCGACACCGCGGTCAAGCGCATCGCCGCCGCCGTCCATGCCCGCCGGGACCCGAACTTCCTCATCATGGCGCGCACCGACCTGCGTGCCGTGGAGGGCCTGGACGCCGCGATCGCCCGCATGAAGGCGCTCGTGGAGGCCGGTGCGGACGCGATCTTCCCGGAGGCCCTGAAGGACATCGGCGAGTTCGAGACCGTGTGTCGCGAGCTGGAGCCCCTCGGGGTCCCGGTCCTGGCGAACATGACCGAGTTCGGCAAGTCCGAGCTGTTCACCCGCCGGCAGCTGGCCGACGCCGGCGTCGCGATGGTGATCTACCCGGTCACCCTGCTGCGCTCCGCGATGGGCGCCGCCGAGCGCGTGCTCCACGCCATCAAGGAGGAGGGCACCCAGCAGTCGCAGGTGGAGCAGATGCTCACCCGCGCCCGCCTGTACGAGCTGGTGGACTACGAGGGCTACAACGCCTTCGACACGGGCATCTTCAACTTCGACGTGCCCACGCTCGACATCGGCGCCAACCACGCCGACCTCTGACCCGTCACCGGGCCCGCCCGTGCGCGGGCGGGCCCCACTCCCCGAGGAGGGACACCATGACCGAGACCGAGATCAAGAAGGGCCTGGCCGGCGTCGTCGTGGACACCACGGCGATCTCCAAGGTCAACCCGGAGACGAACTCCCTGCTGTATCGCGGCTATCCCGTGCAGGACCTGGCCGCGCAGCTGCCGTTCGAGGCCGTCGCGCTGCTGCTCTGGACGGGTGAGCTGCCCACGGACGAGGAGCTGACCGCGTTCGAGCGCTTCGAGCGCACCCACCGTGCCCTCGACCCGAAGGTGAAGCAGGCCATCGACCTGCTGCCCACCGACTGCCACCCCATGGACGTCGGACGCACCGCCGTGTCCGTGCTCGGCGCGAACCACCCGAAGGCGGAGGACTCCTCCCCCGAGGCCGAGCTGGAGAAGGCCCAGGCCCTGTTCGCGGCGTTCCCGGCCGTCGTCGCCTACGACCAGCGCCGCCGGCGCGGCCAGGACGTGGTGGAGCCGCGCGAGGACCTGGACTACTCGCAGAACTTCCTCTGGATGACGTTCGGCGAGGAGGCCGCCCCGGAGGTCGTGGACGCGTTCCGCGTCTCGATGGTGCTGTACGCAGAGCACTCGTTCAACGCCTCGACTTTCACCGCGCGCGTGATCACCTCGACGCTCTCCGACCTGCACTCGGCCGTGACCGGTGCGATCGGCGCGCTCAAGGGCCCCCTGCACGGCGGCGCCAACGAGGCCGTGATGCACACCTTCGACGAGATCGGCATCCGGAAGGAGGAGTCCCGCCAGGACGCCGCCGCCCGAGCGAAGGCGTGGATGGAGGACGCCCTGGCCCAGAAGAAGAAGGTCATGGGCTTCGGCCACCGCGTCTACAAGAACGGCGACTCCCGCGTGCCCACCATGAAGGCCGCGCTGGACCGGATGATCGAGCACTACGGCCGCGAGGAGATGCTCGGGCTGTACGACGGCCTGCAGTCCGCGATGGACGAGGCCAAGCAGATCAAGCCGAACCTCGACTACCCGGCCGGCCCGACCTACCACCTGATGGGCTTCGACACGGAGATGTTCACCCCGCTGTTCATCGCCTCGCGCATCACGGGCTGGACCGCCCACATCATGGAGCAGCGCGCCGCGAACGCGCTGATCCGCCCGCTCTCGGCCTACGACGGCCCCGAGCAGCGGGAGCTGCCGGCGGGCTGAGCCTCGTGAGGGGCGGTCGGGGCGACTTGTCGGAGGTGTAGACGCAGATCACCTCCGACACGTCGCCCCATTCGCTCGCGGCGCGGTGCCGCGTGCACGACGACGGCGGGTCGCCCCGGGTGGGGCGGCCCGCCGTCGTCGTGTCGTCATCGGTGCGACGCCCTCGCAGAGTGGTCACGACACGCCGCGTGCCGGGCGCGGCGACGGCGTGTCGTGACCACTGTGTCGGGCCGGTCGTCGGCCCCTCAGCGCCGGGCCGCCGCGTCGGCGCGGCGGGCCAGGCCGGCGGCGACGAGGCCGGCGAACAGCGGGTGCGGGCGGGTCGGCCGGGAGGAGAACTCCGGGTGGGCCTGCGTGGACACGTAGTACGGGTGCACGTCCCGGGGCAGCTCCACGAACTCCACGAGGGCGCCGTCCGGGGAGGTGCCGCAGATCGCGAGACCGGCCTCCTCGAGGCGGTCGCGGTAGGCGTTGTTCACCTCGTAGCGGTGGCGGTGGCGCTCGGTCACCTCGGTGGTGCCGTAGGCCTCGGCCACCACGGAGCCCGGGCGCAGGGTCGCGGGGAAGGCGCCCAGGCGCATGGTGCCGCCGAGGTCCCCCTCGCCGGCCACGATCTGCTCCTGCTCGGCCATGGTGGCGATCACGGGCGAGGCGGTCTCCGGGTCGAACTCGGTGGAGTCCGCGTCCTCCAGGCCGAGGACGTTGCGGGCGTACTCGATGACCATGGACTGCAGGCCCAGGCACAGACCCAGCGTCGGGATCCGCTGCTCGCGGGCGTGCCGCAGCGCGCCGAGCTTGCCCTCGAGCCCGCGCACGCCGAAGCCGCCGGGCACACACACGGCGTCGACGTCCGCGAGCGCCACCGCCGCGCCCTCGGGGGTGGCGCACTCGTCCGCGGCCACCCAGCGGATGCCCACCTTGGCCCGGTGGGCGAAGCCACCGGCGCGCAGCGCCTCGGTGACGGACAGGTAGGCGTCCGGCAGGTCCACGTACTTGCCCACGAGCGCCACCGTGAGCTCGTGCTCCGGGTGGTGCACGGCGTCCATGAGGGCATCCCACGCGGTCCAGTCCACGTCCTTGAACTTCAGGTCCAGGGACTGCACCACGTGGGCGTCGAGGCCCTGGTCGTGGATGACGCGGGGGATGTCGTAGATGGAGGGGGCGTCGGCGCAGTTGACGACGGCGTCCTGCGGGACGTCGCACATGCGGGCGATCTTGCCGCGGACATCGTCGGGGACGGCCCGGTCCGAGCGCAGCACGATCGCGTCCGGCTGGATGCCGATCGAGCGCAGGGCGGCCACGGAGTGCTGGGTGGGCTTGGTCTTGAGCTCCTGCGAGGGGCCGATGTACGGCACGAGGGAGACGTGCAGGAAGAAGACGTCGTCGCGGCCGACGTCCTGGCGGACCTGGCGGGCGGCCTCGAGGAAGGGCTGCGACTCGATGTCGCCGACGGTGCCGCCGATCTCCGTGATGATCACGTCCGGGGCGGGGCGGTCGCCGCGGGGCTCCGCGGGCAGGCGCATCCGGCGGCAGATCTCGTCGGTGATGTGCGGGATGACCTGGACGGTGTCCCCGAGGTACTCGCCGCGGCGCTCGCGGGCGATCACGGTGGAGTACACCTGGCCGGTGGTCACGTTGTCCAGGCCGTCGAGGTCCTCGTCGAGGAAGCGCTCGTAGTGGCCGATGTCCAGGTCCGTCTCGGCGCCGTCCTCGGTGACGAACACCTCGCCGTGCTGGAACGGGTTCATGGTGCCCGGGTCCACGTTGAGGTAGGGGTCGAGCTTCTGCATCACCACCCTGAGCCCGCGCGCCTTGAGCAGGTGGCCGAGCGAGGAGGCCGTGAGCCCCTTGCCGAGGGAGGAGGCGACACCGCCGGTCACGAACACGTGACGGGTGACGCGCGTGGACGTCTGAGTACGAGAAGTTCGTTTCACCACGGATTTTGAGCGTATCAGGTGCGGGGCTCAGCGCGCGCGCGGATGCGCGGCGGAGTAGACCTCGCGCAGGGAGTCCACGGTGACGAGGGTGTACACCTGCGTGGTGGTCACGGACGCGTGCCCGAGCAGCTCCTGGACCACGCGGACGTCCGCGCCGCCGGCCAGCAGGTGCGTGGCGAAGCAGTGGCGCAGGGTGTGGGGCGAGACGTCCGCCTCGAGGCCGGCGCGCTCGGCCGCCCGCTTCAGCACGGCCCACGCGGACTGCCGGGAGAGCCGGCCCCCGCGGGCGTTGACGAACAGGGCGGGCGTGGAGCGTGTGACTCCCGTCATGATCGTGGGCCGTCCCCGCACCAGCCATGCGTCGAGCGCGGCGGCCGCGTAGGAGCCGATCGGCACCACGCGCTCCTTGGACCCCTTGCCGAACAGGCGGACCACGGGCTGGCCGCCGTCGTCCCCGGTCTGCGCGAGCCCCACCACGTCGTCGACGTCGAGGCCGACCACCTCGGAGATGCGGGCGCCGGTGCCGTAGAGGAACTCGAGCAGCGCGCGGTCCCGCAGTCCGGCGGGGGTGTCGACGGGCACGGCCTCCAGCAGCGCCGTCACCTGCTCCACGGGGAGCGCCTTCGGCAGGCGGTCGCCCGGCTTCGGCGGGTGGACGTCGCGGGCGGGGTCGGCGGGCGTGAGTCCCTCGAGGGCCCAGAACCGGTGCAGGCCGCGCACGGCCGCGAGCACGCGGGCCGCCGAGCGGACCGCGAGGGGCCGCCCGCCGTCCTCGCCGGTGCCCAGCGCCCGCAGGAAGCCCGAGACGTGGCCCGGGTCGACGTCGGCGGGGGCGCGCACCCCCTGGGCCTCGAGCCAGCGGCGGTAGCGCTCAAGGTCGCGGCGGTAGGCGGCCAGCGTGTTCGCGGCGAGGCCCCGCTCGACGGCCAGGTGCTCCAGGTGGCGGCGGAACGGGGCCGCGAGGGCGGACTCCGCGCCCCGGCCCCCACGGCTCCCCCGGGGTGCCGGGTCGGCGCTCACGCGGGCCAGTCCGCCCCCGGGGCCTGCCGGTCGGGGACGAACGGCGCGTCCACGGGACGCAGGCGTCGCCAGCCCTGGGCGCGGTGGGCGCCCAGGGCCAGCACGGCGACGACGGTGGACGGGTTGTGCACCCGGCCGTCCAGGACGGCGTCGGTCACCTCGTCGAGGCCGACCCACACGAGCGGCATGGCGGCCTCCTCGTCCTGCCGGGTGTGCCGCTCGCCGTCGGGGATCTCTTCGATCTGACGGGCCAGGAACACGCGGATCGCCTCGCTGGAGCCGCCCGGGGTCGTGTAGTAGTCGACGAGGGTGTGCCACTCGCGGGCGCGCAGGTCGGCCTCCTCGGCCAGCTCACGGACGGCGACCTGGTGGAGGTCCTCCCCGTCCACGTCCCGCAGGCCCGCCGGGATCTCCCACAGCTCCATGCCCACGGGGTGGCGGTACTGGCGGACGAGGGCCACCTGCTCGCGGGGGCCGGTGGTGGTGAGCTTGGTGCGGACCGCGAGGATCGCCACGGCGCCCGGATGCACCATCAGCTCTCGGGTCAGCGGTTCCCGGGACTTGTCCGCCGGGTCCAGGCGGAACGACTCGCGGGCGATGTCCCACACGCGGCCCTCGTACACGGTCTTCGACTTCTTCACCGGGCGGGGGACGTGCAGGTCGCGCAGGGGCGAGCGTCCCGCGGACGCGGAAATCTCAGGCATGGGGCGATCCTCTCATGTCGGGGCGGCGTCCGCGGACCGGGTCAGCCGCGTTCGCGGGCGGAGGACTCGAGCAGTTCCCGGGCGTGCTCGCGGGCCGCCGCGGAGTCCCCGTGGCCGGCGAGCATGCGGGCGAGCTCCTCGACCCGCTCGTCGGCCGTCAGCGTCACGACGTCGGAGGTGGTCACACCCGCGGCCGGGTCCGAGTTCTTCTCCACCCGCACGTGCCGGTCCGCGTAGGCGGCGACCTGGGGCAGGTGGGTCACGGCGATGACCTGCACGTGGCGGGCGAGCCGGGCCAGGCGGGCCCCGATCCGCACGGCGGCCTCACCGCCCACGCCGGCGTCGACCTCGTCGAACACGAAGGTGGGCACCGGGTCCGTGGCGGCCAGGACCACCTCGAGGGCGAGCATCACGCGGGAGAGCTCGCCGCCGGAGGCGCCGCGGCCCAGGGGCCGGGGCTCGACGCCCGCGTGGGGGCGCAGGGCGAGCGTGACGTCCTCAGCGCCGTACGGGCCGAGACCGTCCCCGGCGACCGGCGTCAGTCCCACGTGGAACGAGGCGTCCGGCATGAACAGGGCGTGCAGTTCCTCGGTCACCGCGGTCTCGAGCCGCTCGGCGGCCGCGGTGCGCAGGGCGGTGAGGGTCGCGGCCCGCTCGCGCAGCGCGGCGTCCAGCCGGTCGACCTCCGCCTCGAGCTCCTCGAGGCGGCCGGAGTCGCCCTGCAGCTCGTCCAGGCGCGGACGTTGGGTCCGGGCCCAGTCGATCACGTCGGCGAGCTCCGGCCCGTAGAGCCGCTGCAGTCGCGTGAGCTCGGCCAGCCGCGACTGGGCCGCGTCGAGGTCGGAGGCCGCGTCGGCGTCCAGGTCGGCGGTGTAGCGGGCCAGGTCGCCGGCGATGTCCGTGAGCACGACGGCGGCCTCGGCCAGGCGTGCGGCCGCGGCGGCGAGGTCGGGGTCGTCGCCGGGGGCGGCGAGCACGGCCTGCCGCGCCGCCTCCACAAGGCTGACGGCGCCGGGGGTCTCGTCCATCGCGTCCACGTCGGGGCCGGCCAGTCGGGCGTGCGCCTCCCCCGAGGCGGCGCGCAGCTCCTCGACGTCCTCGAGCCGACGGATGAGAGCCCGCAGCTCCTCGTCCTCCCCCTCCTGCGGCTCGGCGAGGTCGATCTCCTCGAGCGAGCGCTGCAGTGCCTCGGCCTCGCGGGCCCGCTCCTGGCGGTGGGCGGTGAGCTCCTCGCGCTCCCGACGCGCGGCGGTCCAGGCGGCGTGGTCCGCGCGGTAGGCGCGCAGGGCCGCGGCGAGCTCGGCGCCGCCGAACGCATCGAGGGCGTGCCGCTGGGCGTCGGCGCCCTGGAGGCGGACCTGGTCGTTCTGCCCGTGCACGGCCACGAGCGTGGCCCCGATCTCGGAGAGCAGGCCCACGGGCACGGAACGGCCGCCGGCCGTGGCACGGGAGCGTGTGCCGTCCCCCGACGCCGTGACGCTGCGGCTGAGGACCAGGTCGTGGGTGCCGTTGTCGCCCTCGTCCACGACCGCGCCGGCCTCCTGAGCCAGGCGGAGCGCCGCGTGGTCCGCGGTCACGCGCACGCCGGCGTCCACGACGGCTCGGGACGAGCCCCGGCGGACCGCGCCCGCGTCGGCGCGAGCACCGAGCAGCAGGCCCAGGGCGGTGACCACCATGGTCTTGCCGGCGCCGGTCTCACCGGTGACGACGGTGAAGCCGGGGTCCAGGTCCACGGTGGCCTCGCCGATCACGCCGAGCCCCGAGATCCTCAGATGGTCGATCATGCGTCCTCCCCGGGGTGACGCGCCCCGCGGTCGCGGTGGCGTTGGATGTCCGCGGGCGAGGGCACCGACAGCGGCATGGTGGCCGGTTCGACGACGTCGGGACGCGGCCCCGCGTGCCGCGGCTCGACGGTCTCCACCTCGTGGAGCACGCCCGCCCGCTCTTGGGCGGTGACGGGGCCGCGCCAGCCGTCCGTGGGCAGCCGGAACTTGCGCACCAGCCGTTCCGCGAAGGGAGTCGGGTTAAGACGGGCCAGGCGCACCGGCTCTGCCGACCGGGACACCTCGACCCGGGCCTGCGGTGGCAGTTCGACGGTGCGCCGGCCGTCACACCACAGCACACCGGTCTCGCGGGTGCGGGTGAGCACGTCCACACCGATCGTGGAGCGCGGACCCACCACGAGGGGGCGGGTGAACAGTGCGTGGGCGCTGATGGGCACGCACAGCAGGGCCTCCACGGAGGGCCACACCACGGGGCCCCCGGCGGAGAAGGCGTAGGCCGTGGAGCCGGTGGGGGTGGCCAGCACGACGCCGTCGCAGCCGAAGGACGTCAGCGGCGAGTTGTCCACGGAGACGACCACCTCGAGCATCCGCTCCCGGTGGGACTTCTCCACGGAGGCCTCGTTGAGGGCCCACGTGCGGGCCACCTCGCGGCCCTCCACGTGCACGACGACGTCCAGGGCCATGCGCTCGATCACCACGTAGGACTCCGAGGCGATCGCCTGGACGGTGCGGTGCAGGTCGGTGCGCTCGGACTCGGCGAGGAAGCCGACGTGGCCCAGGTTCACCGCCAGCAGCGGCACGTTGTGGCCGCGGACGAAGTCGGCCGCCCGCAGCACCGAGCCGTCGCCGCCGAGGACGAGGCCGAGGGTGATGTCCTCGAGCTCGCAGTCGACCCCGAGGGTCTCCGGCGCGAACTCCGGGGGGTCCCCCGCGGCCGCGCGGATGGCGGCCACGTCCTGTTCGAGCATGACGGTGACCAGGCCCTCCTCCGCGAACATGCGGGTGGCCTGCAGCGCCGCGCTGATGGCGTCCTCGCGGCCCGTGTGGGTCAGGACGAGGATGCGACGTCCGGGGGTGTAGGGCATGGTTCCTTCCGCGAGCCGGGGTGCCGGGCACTGCGCTCCAGGATAGCCACGAGACCGGACACGCGAACCGGTGGCCCCGCGCCCGTGGACGGGCGGTGTCCCCCGGTCGGGGGTCAGGACCAGTCGATGTGGGCGCCCCGGACCCACCCGGCGGCGCGCTCGCCGGCGGGCGGGGCCGGGCTCGTCCCGCCTGCCGGGTTGTCGGCCGCGGTGGCGTCGGGACGGCGGAGCCGCAGGAAGAACTCGGCGTTCCCGTCCTGTCCGGCCAGGCCGGATCGGGCGAGGCCGCGCGGTGCGAGGCCGGCGCCCAGCGCGGCCGCGGTCACACCCACGACGGCGTGGCGGCGGGCGTCGGGATCGGTCACGACACCGGAGCGCGGCAGGGCGCGCCGCCCGACCTCGAACTGGGGCTTGACCATGAGCAGTAGCTCGGCGCCGGGTCGGCACACGCTCGCGAGCGGGGCGAGGACGAGGCGCAGCGAGATGAAGGACAGGTCGGAGACCACCAGGTCCACCGGACCGTCGATGTCCTCGGCCGTGAGGTCGCGGATGTTGAGCCCCTCGCGCACGAGGACGCGGGGGTCGGCCCGGACGGGCGGGGCCAGCTGGTTGTGGCCCACGTCGACGGCGGCCACCCGTTCGGCGCCCCGCTCGAGGAGGACCTGGGTGAATCCGCCGGTGGAGGCCCCGGCGTCGAGCGCTCGGCGGCCGGCCACGCCCACGTCCGGGAATGCCTCGAGTGCGCTGACGAGCTTGTGGGCCGCACGGGAGACGTACCGCGGGCCCGGGTCGCGCAGGCGCAGGGTGGCGTCGGCGGCCACGCGGTCGGCGGGCCGGCGCACCGGGCGGCCGTCGAGGAGCACCTGTCCCGCGCGGATGAGCGCCGCGCCCTCCGTGCGGGAGCGTGCCAGGCCCCGAGCGGCCAGGGCGACGTCGGCGCGTGCGGTCTCAGCCACGCCGTGGGTCCGCGGAGGCCTCGGCCCCGCCGGCGAGCAGAGCGGGCAGGTGCGCACGGACCCACGTCGGCCGGTCTGGCCCGGGGGCGGCGGCCGCGGTCTCGCGCGTGTCGATGCCGGTCAGGACGAGCACCGTGTCGAACCCCGCCGCGTTGCCGCCGCGGATGTCCGTGTCCAGGCGGTCGCCGACCACGAGGGGACGGGCCAGGCCGAGGGCGTCGGCCGCCGTCCGGAACAGTCGTGGCTCGGGCTTGCCCGCCGCGACGGGCGCGGTGCCGGTGGCCCGGCCCACCGCCTCGACGAGGGCCCCGTTGCCGGGGGCGATCCCCTCCGCGCGCGGGATCGAGGTGTCCAGGTTGGTGGCGACCCAGGTGGCCCCGGCGCGCACGGCGTACGCGGCCTCCGCCAGATCGGCCCAGCCGAGACCGGGGTCGAAGCCCTGGATCACCGCGTCGGGACACTGCGCCGCGGACGCGACCACCTCGTAGCCCCGCTCCTCGACCACGGCGCGCAGGTACGCCGAGCCGACCACGAGCACCCGGCCGGTCCGGCGGCCGAGCGTCTCCTCGAGCAGGTCGACGCCCGCCGGTGCGGAGCCGAAGACCTGCCCCGCCTCCGCGGGCACCCCGAGCGTGCGGAGATGCTCGGCCACGGACTCCGGCGCGCGAGAGGCGTTGTTCGTCACGAACCCGACCGGCACGCCGCGTTCCTGCAGCGTCGACAGCGTCTCGACCGCCCCGGCGATCGCACCGTCTCCGGCGTACACGACGCCGTCCAGGTCGCACAGCAGCCCGTCGTGACCGTCGAAGAACGTGGTGCTCACCGCTCGTCTGCCTCCGGGGCCTCGAGGTCGTCGAACAGCGACAGCTGGTTCGGGTCGACCTCGTCCGGCGTGTCGACGGCGGCCGGCGGCTCCGCGACGGCCTCTTGTCGGGGCACCAAGGTCGGCTCCGCGGCGGCCTCCGGCTCCTCGGCCGGGGATCCGTCCGCCGTCGGCTCCGCACCGGCCTCGGCCGCATACCGCTCGTGGCGCCGTTCGCGGGGGGACGGGCGGCGGTTCCGGGGGTCCTCGACCGGCTCGGTGTCCACGTCGATGATCTCTGGGTCCGCGAACCCGCCCACGCCGAGGGCCTTCTCCGCGACGCGCACGGCACGCGCCCACAGCCGAGCCTCGTCGCGGCGCCCCAGGGCGAGCAGCACGTCGGCCTGGCGCTGGAACAGCCGGGGAGAGAAGGGGTAGCCGCGCCGACGGTCCAGTTCCGGGATCTGCAGGGCCTCATGGGCACCCTGGAGGTCGCCGGCGTCCTCGCGGATGCCGGAGACGACCATGGCCAGCTCGGCCCGCGCCGCGCGGTCCAGACGCGAGGCATCCACCTCGGCGGCCAGCTGCAGGGCCTTCTCCGTGCGGCCGAGGGCACGCTCGCTGTCCACCTGCGCGGCGATGTGGGTGTCGTCGCCCGTCATGCGCCGGTAGGTGCGGAACTCGCGCAACGCGTCGGCGTACTCCCCCGCCGCGTAGGCGGTGAGCGCGACGGCCTCGCGCACGCGTGACAGGCGGCCGCCCTTGCGGGACGCGGCGAGGGCGTGCTGGAACGCCAGCGTCGGGTCGACGTCCAGGTAGCGACCGGCCATCACCAGGTGCTTGGCGACCCAGCTGGCAGCACGCTCGTCAAGGCCGTTGATCTCCTTGAGCGTGCCGCGGTCGAGCTCCTTGCCCGTCACGTCCGGGTCGATGTCCGGGGAGCGCTCCTGGTCCGCACGATTCGCCGCTCGGAGGTCACCGGGATTGTGCGCGGGTCGTTCGGCGCGGTCCTCGCGACGAGGGCCCGTCGGCGCACCGCGGCGCTCGGGCCGCCCGCCATCCTGGCCCGGGCCGCGCCGGCGGTCCTCGGAGGTGGGGCGGAAGCGACGCCGCGCGCCGTCGCGACCGAACTCCTCGCGACGCGGGCCACGGTCACCGGCCCCGTCCTGACGACGCGGACCGTCTGCGGAGCCACGACGACGGTCCTCGTGAGGCCCGCCGGAGCGGCGCCGGTCACCGGCACCGCTGCGAGGACGTCCGTCGCGGTCTCCACCACGACGCCGGCCATCACCACCACGGGGCCCGCGGCCCTCGGAACCACGGTCCTCGCGGCGCTCTCGGGGGGTGTCCTCAGCCATGGTGTCCTTCCTGGGCGTCACGCCGCGATGATCCGCGGGAACGCAGTCTCTGTTCCTCATGCGCCGGCCTCACGGCCGGGTCCTCAGGAGACCAGGCTAGTGCCCGGAGCCTGTGGCGGACCGTCCTCTCGGAGAAACAGTCCAGAAATGCGGGAAGGGCCTCGCACCAACAGTGCGAGGCCCTCCCTCAAAAAATGTCCGGCGGCGACCTACTCTCCCACAACCTCCCGGTTGCAGTACCATCGGCGCTGTGGGCCTTAGCTTCCGGGTTCGGAATGGAACCGGGCGTTTCCCCCACGCTATGACCGCCGTAACCCTAACCCCACACCACCACCCTCAACACGGGCAACAGCAGGGAACGCCCCTACACCCCGCGCCATAACGGGAAGGTCGAACGGTACAACCGGCTGATGGTCGATGAGGTCCTCTACGCCCGCCCGTACTCCTCAGAGCAAGCTCGGCGTGAGGCCCTGCAGGTGTGGGTGAGCCACTACAACTACCATCGGCCTCATACCTCCTGCGGGGACGCCCCGCCAACCTCGTTGGCCCCGGCACGAGTCAACAACGTCATGACCTCTTACACCTAGGGCGTGTTGCTAAAGGATGGTAGTCAGCCAGTGCAGTGTCGCTGCGAGGCTGAGACCGGCGTGATAGTTCCGGGCGTACTTGTCCGAACGCATCGCGATCCCTCGCCACTGCTTGAGCCGGTTGAAGCACCGCTCCACGACATTGCGTCCCCGGTAGCGCTGGCGCTGGTCTTCACCGAAGTCGATCGGCCGGCCCGGGCGTCTGCGCCGGTGCGTGATCTGATCGGCCCGCTCGGGGATCGTGGCCGCGATGCCATGCCGGCGCAGCCAGGCCCGGTTCGCCTTCGAGGGGTAGCCCTTGTCTGCGATCAGGCGCTCAGGGCGTGTCCGGGGCCGCCCACGGGGCCCGGGAACGCTGATCTGCTCCAGCGCGGTGGCCAGCATCGAGGTGTCCGCGACCTGCCCGCCGGTCACCACGAACGCCAGCACCCTGCCCTTGCCATCACAGACCAGATGATTCTTCGTCGTCAGACCACCGCGGGAACGTCCGATGGCATGATCAGCCGGCTCGTCCGCTGATTTCTTGTAGTTCATCCAGGCCCCCTGTGGTGCGGGGCAGGGTCGCCCCGTGCTGGTGGACGCGCACGATCGTGGAATCGATCGAGGCCACCGAAGTCCAGCTCGCCGGCCTGCTGTGCCATGGACTGAGTGCGTTCGAGCACCTGCTCCCACACGCCTTGGGCGGCCCACCGGTTGAAGTTCTTGTAGATCGTGTTCCCGTTCCCGAACCGATCGGGCAGATCCCGCCATGGTGCCCCCGTGCGGAAGCGCCACGCGGTGGCCTCGACTACCGCGCGCCGATCCACCGGGGACCGACCCGTGGACTTCGGAGCCGGGAACAGCGGGCCGATCACGGCCCAGACCTCGTCCGAGATGACATCACGCGACATGACCCCAGACTCGCGCATCCACGTCCCCGAACCCTTTAGCAACACGCCCTAGAAGTGGGGTACCCGCCTCGGGGGGGTCTTGACCGGCTGGGGCATCGCGGGTCGCCCCCCTCCCCTTCCCGCTGACCATGTCGTTCTGCTCAAGTCGTGCCGGCTGGATCCGCCGCCCGACGGTACTGGTCAGAGGAGGTCGCCATAAGTACTGAAGCGCCCTTGGCTTCGTTCCGAGGTCAGGACGCAACACTCGGGGAGGCCGGATGTGAGCGCGCAATCCTGATCGGCTACGGCCCCGTAGACCGCGCACCGCACTGGTTCGAGGTGGAGGCGGCCATGACCGATCACGGGATGCCCATGGCCGCCCTGGTATCGGTGGACGGGAAGAACTGCACGAACCTGACCACGGGTGAGAGCGAGCCCTACGCCCCGGGCACCTCGGACGCCGGGCTGACCCTGGCCCTGGCCGACGGCGCTCCAGTGCTCCACGCGGCCCTGGGCAACGGGAGAGCCCGGGACGGTGCGGGGCCGGGTGGGCAATCACCTCGACCGACAGCCACAGACCGACACCACCGGCCTTCCTCGCGGTGACAGGCGCGCCCCCACGACGCTCCCCACCAGCCTGCGGCCAGCACGACCGACCAGACAAGCTCCCAGAACGGCACAGAGGCACACAGAGGAGCGCAGAGGCCTGCAGGGTCAATAGCGCAGAGGGTCGGCCAGCGGCCGCGGCAGGCCGCCCCACCCCCAGATGACAGCACTCCAAGTACTACGAGTAATGAGGGCACTGCGCTCAGGCCACGCCAACAGCACATCCGCCCAGGAGAGCATGGGGCACAGTGCTCCCCCCTATCTCCCAAGCGCCCCTACAGGGAGCGCCACGCGCAATCACCGCAAGGTTCATAAATACCCGCGACAGCCGGACCTCGCATAAGGACAACGCATTCCTGAGCCATCACAAATCGAGTACTAGACCCTATACCAAAAAAGGTCCCGTCGAAGACCCCCTGCTAGACTTTATACGGATCCCCAAAGAACCACCCGACGCGCGGACACTAATAAGAAACACGAGCTCCAGACGATGCGGCCCCGTCAACAGTCAAAATTTCCTCGATACTCATTCGAATACAATTCGTCTATCCTTGCCTGAAATGCATCAAAGTCCGCTCAATACCCTCACGCAGACCGATCTCAGGCTTCCAACCCAACATAGTTCTGGCCAATTCAATATCCGGGCGCCTCACTCTGGGATCCTCAGGCGAGGCCCCCATAAACCGAACCCTCGGCTCCGAAACGCCCGCGGCCTCGGCAATTATATCCGCAAGTTGCAAAATCGACACTTCTTCCGGATTGCCGATATTCACAGGAGAGGCAACGGCAGTATCAGCCAGCCTGATCAGGCCACGGACGGTATCAGTCACATAACACAACGAGCGTGTCTGGAGACCGTCTCCATGCACCGTCATTTCTTCACCGTCGAACACCTGCTTCATGAACATGGGGACGACACGTCCATCGTCTTCCCGCATACGTGGCCCGTAGGTATTGAACAAACGGGCTATACGCACATCCAGGTTATGAACATCTGCATACGCCGTGATAAGCGCCTCGCCAAAGCGTTTGGCCTCATCATACATGCTGCGCGGGCCGACGGGGTTAACATTGCCAAAATACCCCTCCCGCTGGGGATGCTCCAGAGGGTCTCCGTAAACTTCCGAGGTCGAAGTAAAAATATAAGTAGCGCCGCTCTTTCGCGCGGCCTCAAGTGAACGCTTAACCCCCGCAGACCCTGCGCTGAGAGTCTCTAGAGGCAACCTTCTATACGCCTCCGGAGAGGCGGGAGAGGCCAAGTTAAACATCAAATCACATTGAATATCAGTCCTCATTTCCTCGATATCACAGTCAATGAACTCGAAATGAGAGAGCCCAAGGCAATGTTCGAAGTTTTCCTTCCTACCCGTGCACAAATTGTCGATCGAGGTAACAGAAAACCCCTCGGAAAGAAGCCCATCGACCAGATGGCTCCCTAAAAACCCGGCCCCGCCAAGCACCACCGCCCTGCGGGGGCCAGACTCACCCGTACCTAAGCCGCCAGGAGCCACTACACTATCTCTACTCATCTCGTATTGCCCTGACTAGTTCTTCAAAAATCCAATCCGGGTTCCTTACAGACGCGCTGGCATACTCGATACCAACCTCAGACCGATCGCCCATTCGATAAATCGTCACCCAGACAGTAGCTGCAGACTCAGACGGCTCAAACACACTTCCAGACAGCCCCCCCAACTCGGCACCCAGAATAGGACGCCCTGTAACATCATCATCAAACTTAATAGGGGATGATTCTGGCACGTGGTCAACGGCAAATCGCAACTTGTTTGTCAGCCCCATCTCTCGCAAATTGGCACCCCGAAGGGCAGGAACAGCAGCCAACTCGGAGATCTGTTCACCGACTCGAGATCCACTCCTAGCCGACCGTAGAACCCGCGCCTCATAAAGTGGTCCCACCACATTAAAATCGCGCCGATCAACCCGACCATGGTGAATATAGAAGAGAGGCTGTGGCCCCTGAGAACAGCGTCGGGCCGTTACCGAGACCGCCGCATTCCAAACATCGACTGAAAAACACTCCCCTACTTCGGCCAAGTGGGAAACCTTTTGGTCAACATCAGTAGGAACCACATAGGTCCGTTTCGAGTCAACAAAAAACGCATCCCCACGTTCAGGAGAGAACTCCTCACCGCAAAGGGCTGAACCGGGCGATTCGATATCCTGGAAATAGTCAGACAGTTCCCTTCGGGCCGCCGAAATATCAACCTCGCCGATCCACCGGTTCAAAAACCCCTCAAGCGAAGCGCCTTTATAATCGCCAGCGGACGACCCAGACGCCCCACTTCTGTAAGCACGACTTAGTCGCTTAAGAATCAAGGAAAGAGACCAACCGTCGCTAAACCCGTGGTCAATAGAGAAACACAAAAGGAAATCGAATCCGTCACGGAGCACCAACAACTTAGCCAGCGCCGCCTCCGGCCCACAGCGGGTATTACCTATATGCTCCGAGACGGCATCGATAGCCGGTTCAGACAGTCCTCCGACGCCAAAGCATGAATCTATATCGGCAATTTCGAATTCCGAGCTAGGAGCATCCGCGACCCGGTATAGAAACGGCTGCCCCCCCTCGTCTCTAATTCGAAAGCGCAGAGTGTCGATTCCGTCGGTCACACCACGCCAGGCAGCCTCCAAGCGAACCAGATCCAGGGTGCCCTCTACGCGATACAAATCCCATACAGGCTCCTGCGGATGGCCTACTAACCACCCCTCCGAATCCACCTCGCCAAGGGCCATTAACCGCCGCTGCAAACCGTACGCCGGCCACCGCACATTAACCCCGCCTTCCCTTAACTAGCACTGCTCCGGGCCCCTGGTTCCAGAGACCCGGAGCAGCTTTCTGCGAGAAGCAATGTCAGAGCATCGTCTTCTTATCGGGCTTGCCGGCAAGCTTGACAATCTTGGCCACTTGAAACACCTCCCTACATGACACAGAGGAATCCCGCCACAGGGCCTGCGGCGAATGGAGCCAGACCGAGGAACATCAACTCTTCCCCTGTGCCCAAGCTCACATCTTCGAATCATACTCACGAGCCGCTACAATGGCAACATGTTTCCTCCCCGCCAGGGAGACTCCCGCCGCGGCCAACCGCCTGTCCACCAGATTGGTCAGATGATGCACCGCAGGAAGGTTCGACTCGCCCCTGTCACCGACATGTACAACATGAGGCACCGCCATCTCCATCGCCTCGATAACATGACGTTCGAACCCTCGGGAAACCCATTCCCGAACCGCTTGAGTTCCAAACGCGATATGACGCGATTCGTCTCGCATCATCCCGATGAACCCCTTCTCAACCTCGGGCAAATCCCCCTGAAGCCTTAGTGCACGGATAATGGACTGCTGGCCATTAATCGCAAGCACACCTTCAGTGAGTAAGTGAAACACTGTTACTACCCTCAACCAGCTGTCAATATCGGGACGTTCCAGGAGCTCAGTCACAAACTGATCTTCAACACGCTGGAGTGCTTTGTAAGGAGGCGTCAAACATTCCCAAAATTCGGGAAGGCGATCTCGAAGTGACCCATTCCCATCCATAAGATTCTTATCGATCTCGTTCATAAATGCAACGTGCCGCGCTTCGTCCGCGCTCTGGGTTGCCAAAAACACCAAGTAATCCTCCTGCGGAGCACCCCTAGTAACAGCTGTGAGCCCATCTACTGCCGTATACTCGCCCACGTAGAAGGATGCGAATAGATCCAACAGCATCTCCCTGGATCCATTCGAAAAGGACTCCCATTGTGTCCGGTCATCCCCAATTCTAAGTGAGTCGACTTGCCAGTGCTGATGCTCCCACTTCTTATATAAATGCCACGAATTGGCGCCCGACCTTACCACCGACTCAGCGTTCCATCGCAGTTCATTTGCCGACACACTTCGCAAGTCTCGGAGAGTCGCCTCGTCTCGATCCAAGTGACTCCAACGTAGATTCATCACGCCGTAACTCCCCTCCATTCGATTTGGTGCGGCCAGTTGCGCGATAGCTCCTCCAGGCCGCCATTATAAAGCACCCACTCGCTGCACTCATGATCATCACGAGTGCAATCGAAGCCCACCTGCCGATAAACATCTCTTGCCGGGTTATTCCTATCGGTTTTGACGATCTTCGCACACCAAAGGTCTCCCCCTAGGTGATCAATTACGGTACAAATAAACGCGGGCCCAACATCATATGCAATCACACGACACGAAACAGCCATGTGCGCTACCTTGTTTCCTTCAACAATGCACGCACCCACGATTCCGTAGCTAGCGTCCCTGTCTGTAAGTTCTACCACAAACACGCGGTTATCCGCTATGCCCCGCGCGTAGTCCGCATCCGACGGCGCTGGACCCCCGTTTGTAAACTGCGTCGTGCGAGAGAGCAACTCGACCAGGCGCGTACGATCCCCCTCTACCGCCGGGCGAACGACGAGACGCACTTCCATCTCTCCCAGAATCTCTGCGAACCCGTCTGGGTTGTCCCGCTTCGCCGCCTCCACCTTCAAACTTGCGCGTGTGGTTTCGGTGCGGTTTGCCGATTCCGCAGTTCTCGATGCAATCTCGAGCCTTGGTTCGGTCAGAATCCAGGACCGGAACTCATGCACGGGCCTCTCCACAATCATGATCGGGGGCCCAAACTTTCTTACTTCGGCCCGTTCGATCTCCATGTCGTCAAGGAACGCAACCGATTCCGGTGATACCCGCAGGTCCTCACACAGTTGAAACATCGACTCAGACTTGGCCCCCCACCGAATATAGTGTGCGACGAAATCATCGGGATCTAGAAGCCCCTTCTCACTATTCCTCCGCCACTCCGATAATGTGTGATCGGGGTTTCCCCGACTAACGGACGCGAGGAGTACGCCGCGTTCCTTGACGATCTTTAGGGCCTCATGTAAACCTCGGTGCATCCAGGATGACGTCGTATCTCTAATGTGCCAATCAGCAAGACCATCGGCCATCACTCCCGGCCACAGAGTGTTATCCAAATCCACAGCGAGGCACTTAATCTTCTTGAAACCAAAGGCTACCCAGAGATTATAATACTCCTGAGCAAGGCATTCTTCCAGAAACTCCAGCTGATTAGGGGTGTCAAGAGCGATATCCAGGCTCCCTCCGTGGTGCGCGAAAGGAAAAACCGAGTCGTCGAACAACTTATCGGTTCCCCACCTTCTCACCAAATACTCCTCATCCAGGACGAGCACGTTATGATGCTCTTGACTCGCGATCAGAATCTGGTCGTTGAGTTCACCAACCACTCGGCTCAAACGCCGACGTTCCAATCCTTCAAGCCGCCCGCGACCAGACAGCCCCGGCTCTGACAAGGTGTGCATGATAATAAGAGCCGAGGGACAATATGTCGCTACCTCATTCATGAAGCGGACGAGCGTACGCGACAGCACCTTCCCCCGCCTGGCGAGGTCGACCGCCGACGTTTCATATGAGGGATCAAAAATCCCACGAAGGAGCGTTTCGACAAATGGTGCAAGCACAATGATATCAGGTGCCGTCCGCTTCAGGGGGATCTCCAGATCAGCTGCTCTAGCGCCCGGCCAAAGCGTCGTCACCGAAGGATTGTAACCCGCCAATGCAAACTTGTCGTGCGTCGCCGCTCGTGCAAACTGCATCACGCAGCCACCTACCAGTGTGATCCTAATGTCTCCCCGCCGCGGCACGGAGTCGCCAGCCGCAATAAGAGGTCGTAAGGAACCATACGCGAGAGAAGCTCTCGGATCTACCCGAAATTCCTCCTCCAACCTTGGAATTACTCCCCGAGCACCTCCTCGGCCCGGCCTACCCGGCTCAGTCAGCAAACCACTCAAACGCAGACTCTGTACCACCATCTGCCCCTGGCCCGGGCCAGCAGGATGCGCACAGGCCAAAGCTGAACTCGACGCCCCGTCCTTGGCCCGATTTAGAACGAGGGCCACCTCAGGAGAGATTATCCTGCGGTCTAAGGTTTCCACATTCACCGCAATATGACGGCCGGATGCGACAGCCACCGCCCATTTTTCATTCAAGTAGAGTTCACTCTCGGAACTGAGTGATCCTTCGCTCATAGCGGCTTCTCCTTTCCAACCGGCACCGCATGGCGAACCAGGGTCGGCGCAAACGCCAGAACAGGAACCGCGATCAGTCCGGCAATGATCATGGCCGTTCCTGTAACGCCCATGGAAGCCATGAAAACGGGCGCCCCCACCATTCCCAGAACAATAAAAATGTCGGTAAGAGGAACAAATGTGGCGAAGAACTTGCCAACCAGATTGTCTGGCAACCGCTTCTGTACTTCGGCAAAATAGACCACAGTCGCCACCGACTCAAGACACCCCGCTATGACCATAACTACCGCTGCTCCGGGCAAGTTATGCAGAAAGGGCAGTGTCCCCCAGGCGACACCCTCCAGCACGTTCCCCGTCAGATACAACCGCCCCGGGGAAAAGCGCTCGAGCTTTGAGGACATCAGCGCTCCCAGGACGCCGCCCGCGCCCATCGCCGCGACCAGCACTCCGTTCGCGCCGGGTACCGTCGGAAATGACTCCTTGGCCAGCCCGACAATAAACACCTCACCGATAGCTGTTGCTGCTACGTACGTGAACGCCGTCAAAACTACAACCCGCAGCATGGGATCTCCAAACACCGCCCGTGCGAGGACCTTTGGCCCAGTAATCAACATCGCACGGAACTCTTCCCCAAGAGACCCCGGCGCATCTCGCTCGAACGGCCGCGCCGGCAAACCAAGAATTAAGAGCGCGGAGACAATCGAGACACCCGACTGGAGAAAAAAGCCAATGCCCAAGCCCGAGGTCGCGATCAACAGACCCACTAGCAACGGTCCAAGTATGCCGCTAAGGCGCTCTGCCGTAACAATTGCTGCATTGCCCCGAGTCTCCCCACCCGTAGGAATCGCAAGGGGCCGCAACGCCATCCGTGCAGGGAAGCTAAACAGTTGCACTAGGCCGATTACAAACATAAGAATCTGCAACTGCCAAATAACCCCGGTCAATGGAACCAGGGCCAGAAGGACACTTGCAATCACGGTTGAGTAGATAGCCGTTCTGCGAGGGTCCCATTTATCTACAAAGTGACCGACCACAATGCCAAGGAGCACGCTCGGCAGAAGGCGCGCCGCCAGGGTGATGCCAGCCTCTATCCCAAATCCAAATTTCTCAATGACATAGAAGGGTACCGCAACAGTTAGCATCGACCCTACCAGACGGGAAAGAAACACCGACATTACGAGGTAGCCCAGAGGGCGATTATAAAGCACCATATGGGCGCGTCGCGCCGGCAACTCGATATCCTGTTTTGTCATTTCTCCAGCCCCCTCTCTAAAGCTGAGCACGCGAGCACATTGAAGCGATCGACGCCCGGATCTACGACGTCACGGTTCGAGTATCCCCCCATAGTATACAATACGGTCGGCAATTGCGTACACGGAACTCTAATTCCTTGCCGTCCGAGGCGGCGCGCGTACGCCATGTCCTCCGTGACCTCCAGCAGTTGCTCCCCCCTAGAAAATCGCTCCGGAAACCCGAACTTAGAAAAGAAGATAGCAGTCGCACAATACTCACTCGTGTCTACACGAGCGACCAGATCGTCTCCATCCCACAGGCGGTCACGTACAATGTCGCTACCGGAAATTAGGACTCCTTGGTCCGAAAGTTTGATGAATGATTCCCTCCTGCGCTCGGGCTTTGGCTGCCATGGATCCTCATCACGCACAACAAACGGTTCTCCGTCAGCGTAAACTAGCTGTCTCCACGAATGTGCGATGCCCGCCCCGGTCGCCCTCATAATGGCGACGAGTGACTCGCAATGATCCTCCCGGAGCCTGTTGTCATCATCGAGGTGAGCGACATAATCACCCCGACCCATGCGCGCACCGTAGTTGCGTAGATACGCCAAACGAGCCGGCAAGTAATTGAAACGGGAGCTATTCTCAATCCGACGAATGTCGTAGAACGTTGCATTACTGAACTCCTTCACCACCTCAGCTACTTCACCCGCGCATCCGCGACGGGCGCAGTTGTCTCCAATTACGACGTGCTCCGTGGCGACAGTCTGAGCTGCGACTGAACGTATAGCTTCCCGTAGCTTCTCAAGCCTTCCGATGGTAGGAGTGACCACCGTGACCAGCGGGGCCTTCATTTGCCACCCCGGCTATGCTTTTGAAGGGCGGCCTCGAGTTCCATTACACTTGTCATTTGTGAATCCCCTTCCATGACCGCTGAACCATAGTTTCCTGCAAAGCCAAACGCGTTAATTAGGACGCTGGGGCAACCGTTGCCGATGGACACGATTGCATGGAGTATCGAAATCGCCGCGGCACTATGGAGCAGGTGCCCGTGGCTTGCTTTCGACGCATGAACCGTTGGCGTAATGGCATACCTTCGCCGTTCTTCTAGCAGACCTCTGATCGCCTCCTCCTCTACAGCGTCCCCTAGCCATGTGCCCGTCGCGTGCGCCTCGATATGGTGCGGCAAGATAACCCTTGCGTCATCTAGAGCTGCCCTCATTGTCTTCTCCACACTATGCCTCTCCAACCCAGCATTTGGCTCGCGAACCATCCTGCAGTCCAGACCGGTAACTCGACCATAGCTCGGTCCGTCCCACTTCTCGCTGGTACAAGTTAACGCAAGCTGACCTGTACCAATCGTCGTCCCATCCCGGCTGGGATGGAATGGGCGCGCGGAGCCCATCTTGGATAGGGCACCTAGCGCCCGCATTCCCTCATGTTCGTAGCGTGTTCCACGGGAGTCCCCCACAATGGTCACAATATCCGCCACGTCGGCCCGCAGTGAAATTCGGGCGAGCTGTAGCGCAAAGATCACCGAAGCGCAGGCATGATTTATTAGGACCGGCTCATATCCGCGTTCACGAAGACGGTCCAGGGCAGACTGTCCGCTGAAGTCTTGTACCTCCGTCTTCACCCGTGACTGGGCTAAGAGCTCCCCATAGCCCACTACTATGACCAAATGCCTGGACCCCTGCAACCCACTCGCCCCCGAGGGCTCAACTGAGGCCTCAAACGCGTCCAATGGACTGCTGGGCCCTATCTCGGCAAGACTCGCCCCAATGATCTTCATGACACGCTCTCCTTCAACGCTTTTTTGTCGATTTTTCCCGATGGGAGTCTCGGAAACGAAAGTATTCTATGGAGGACTACCGGACCAGCACCAAATGTCCTGACAACGTCTTTAAGTATCTCGACTTGGCGCTGGGGGGTGTGGACGCGGCCAGGAATGAAGAATACATGAATCCGGTCCGACAACTGACTCTGCCCTCGGGTACAGATAACAGCAACATCTTCGCAAACACCACTAGCGCGCGCCGCCTCCTCGACCTCAAACGGCGCAATTGTTTTACCGTTAACTATAATAGCGCTTTTGCTGCGACCTCGAATGGATAGATACCCTTCCGAATCTATACTGCCCAGATCCCCGGTGCGCAGCCACCCGTCCTTGTTGACCTGTTTGACGACGTTGGTACCGCGCAAATATCCCGATAGTAGCGACGGGCTCCTCACGTACACCTCGTCTCGGGCGTCTACGCGCACTTCTACACCGCGAAGCGGTAGACCTACCGTTCCCTTCTTATAAACACCGGGCCCACTGATTGCCACATTAGGGCCCGCTTCAGAGAGCCCATATCCATCAAACACTTTCTGACCACATTCGCGCTCTACTTCATTAGCTAAACCGAGTGGGAGTACATCCCCGCCCACGTTCAACAGATCCAACCGCGACAGTGCGGCACGAAGGTCAGTGTTGCGCCGGCTGAGTTTGACTAGTATTTGAAGCATGGAGGGCACTACGTCAATCGTGCTGATCCGACGCTCGAGAAGACTTCTTAGCGTACCAGCTATAACGTCCCCGCACTCGATTATCAGCGGCACGTTATGGTTCAACCACAGCTCGACCACCGACGCACCATAGGCGTGACTCACGGGAATAGGGAGAAGCATGTTCGATTCGGCACCCACCCCAAGTCGTTCGGCTAGTACCCGGGCTTGAAAGGCGATCGCGTGGGATGAGTGGACAACCGTTTCGGGGTTTCCCGTCGAGCCCGATGTCGACACGAGACGCGCGCAGTCATCTTGTAATGGATAACTCCAACCGCGGCTCAGTCCTACGTTCCCATGCTCGTCTAAGTAGACATGGCGAACATCCGGAGACCGTTGAATAGAGCCGTAATCCAGTGCATAGGGAAGTCCGCACTCCAGTGCCACTTTACGAGCGATGACACTAACCAGGGGATTTTTTGGCATGACGACGACAGTATCCTGATGCAGCCCCTTGAGAGACCCACGAATATCCCTTGCGAGCCGAAGGATATCTATCCTCGGAACGCGCACTCCGTTAATCCATAGGGGTGCAATGAATGCTTTAGTCACTCGCAAGCCCTTGTCTAAGAATCGGTGGGTACACGTCATCGTCTCGCACTCTGACGTTCACGACGACAGGCCTGCCCGCGGACACTGCTGTCTCGATTTTATCAACCACCGATGCGACTGAGCTTTCATAATCGACGTCAATGATTCGCATTCCTAACGCTTCTGGGATTGCGTAGAGCCAAGTTTTACGGTCGACCACGGTTAGAGTATCGCCACCGTCCCTAAGACTCCTGGGCCATCCCCATCCACTATTATTCAGAACAACAATTACACACTGCATAGTCTGCTCAAGCAGGGTAGGTAGGGTGGCAACAGTCATCGCAAACGCGGAATCTCCGCAAACGATAAGCGTCATTTGGCCAGGGGCTGCGGCCCCAGCGCCAGCGGCTGCAGGTATGCTAAATCCCATTGTTGTTTGCTCACCGGGGGTGACCACCGTCGTTTCGGGGTAGACCGAGATGGTTTCCGAGTCGTATGACCACATGTCATGCAGTCCGTTCTCCTGCACAAGTGTTGTCTTAGCCGGCAGCCGGTTCCAGAGATTTTGGAGCAATCGGGAAACAAGAGACTTGGAAGTCCTGGGTGCAGTACCCGTAGAGATTAGAGACGCTGCACTCTTGCTACGTGCATTTGTCGCATCCTTCAATGCGAGGAGACCGAGTCCAGCGTCGCTCAGAATTGGAAACTCAACTGGGATGGCTCGAGAGAACGCATTCGGGTCTCTATCGATCTGAATGATTCTCTGTTCCGTAAGTGCAGACCAACCCATCCGCACGGTTTCCTCCATAGCACTGCCAACAACGACGACCAGGTCGGATGTTTTTAAGGCCTCTTGCGCTCTTTCCGAGGCATAAAGACCACATAGGCCCAATGAGAGAGGATGGCTCTCGTCTATGGTTCCACGTCCCGCAGCCGTAGTTAGTACGCCGGCACCCCAATGCTCAGCGCACGCGAGTATTTCGCGGGTAGCCGTATAACCGCCGCCTCCGACTAACATTAGAGGAGACTGAGAACTGTCGATGCTTCGTCCAGCGGCGCGCGCGGCCACTGGATCCGGGGCCATTCTGAGTCGCGCGGCGGACACGGTCCTATGGACGGATACCTTCTCCGCCTCTGCCTGCATCAAAGTACTGTCAGCCTGGACGGCAACAAGACCCGGCCGCAGGTTCAGACTATTATGGACCGCATTGAAGATGACGCGCTCTACGTCGCGTGCATCCACCAGCTCCTCATAACACGAGACGAGGGGAGCCAACATTTCCCTCTGCGGAGTCTGTTGAAACCCGCCTCTATTTCTCGTTCGGGGATCGCACCCGTGGGTAAGTATAATGGTCGGCAGTCCTAAGCTCGAACCCTCCAAAAGCCCTGTGAGGGCATTTGAGAAGGCTGGACCGGGAGTTAAACACAGCGCCGGGGATTTACCCGAGGCTCGAGCGTACCCGATACAGGCTAGAGCGGCGGCCCTCTGATCGTCGAACATGATTGCCTGTGATGCAGCGTTTGAAGCCGCGGCATCTAGGAATCCGGGTTCGTCCGATGGCAACCCGAAAAAATGGGTCACCCCGTGACTGGCTAGTTGGTCTACTACCTGCTCAAATACTTTCATTACGGTGTTTTTCCCCTACCTTGTGACCTGACATTGTAATGACCGAGCGCTGTAAATCTATGGCAATCTCTATTACTATGCAGGGTTGTTTGTACTCCCGCGCGAAGGCTTCAGCGATCATCGCGACGCTGTCGTTACCCACCTTCGAGGTCAGTACGACTCCCCGTTTATCCCATTCTAGACAGGCAGCGGATAGGAGGCGTGTGGCTTCTAAGGCAAGCGACTCAACCGGTCTGACCCTCTGTTCTCCGTCGACCCTGTCAACTAAGGTTTGAATATGCATTGATGGCCACGGGTACGTATTGAGAACTACGGGGTTGCTGCGCTCATCGCCGATTTCGTCAATTAACCTGGACACGGCAATGGAAACATCGTCTCGACTTGCGTCCGAATAGCTCCTCGAACTAATCGGCAGCGATATCGTCTTTGAGCTCGATATCATGACGCCCTGGCCTGTCGTCGACAGACCTCTGCTGAGATTAGGAGTGGCCTCGACACTACGTGTCCATGATTACGGACACTTCCGGAGAGCTGGCCGTAGCCGCCGAAGGGCAAGTTTGGGTGCTCGGCATCTAGTGGCATGAGGTTTCTTAGTACAAGGTGTGTACCAATCATCTCTCGCCCTGCACCGAACTTACCGAATACGGAAACGTAGCTGCCCGTGCTGAGCTGCTCGTTCTCTAGAAACCAACTCTCCAAATCGTGATCCCGTTCATATCGGACTACATCGAAAACAGGGCCGTACCATTCTGTCTGGACAAAGTCCCGGGTCAGATCTCCTTCTATAATTGTGGGTGCAATCTTTCCACCGGAGTTGTCAAGAATTCCGCCGTGCACTATACTTTTATTCCTTCCCTGCAATGTCTCGATAATCGAAGGGTCGACATTGTGCCCCCGGGGCAGGTCGTTGCTGTTCCGGTTTCGGGCGTGTATATATTCGGAGATTTGCGCCTTCAGGCTCTTTATAAACTCGCGGAAAAGGTTATCGTGGACTAAAATAGCGTCGGGACACAGACAATCTCTACCTTCATTAAACAAACGCGCTGCGATGACGTTCCTCGCAGTTTTATACACGTCCGCCCCTGGGGCGACCACGACAGGAGTGGAAGCCGACGCGAATGAAATCAGAGTCGGTCCCGGGGGGAGTTTCTTTTGCACCGCGGTAGCGTTCCGCGATGTCCCCGTGAACACCACCAAGTCGGCATCCCCGGATTCCTCAATAAAATCTTTTTGTGTTACATCCCTGAGCCAGACGTGCGAGCCCGAGGAGGCGCCGAGCAATCCGTGAACGTCCATTGTTGCTTGTTTGGCTCGAGACGATGGCCGAAGCAGGATAGTATCACAGTAGAGGCCTGGAATTAGGCAATATAGTACATAGGAGTAGAGTATATTGTTGGAAGGGAAGAAGACAGTCATCATATTGATTTTTTTTGGGTCCTCCCTCATTAGCTCTTGGGGAGCCCCCGCCAGGGCCCTAATGGATCTATTAATTTCATCATTAATTGCCTCGGGTGTCGCTACCGATCGCAATACCCTAAACAAGGTCTCCGTGGAACCTGTGATTTTTTGAATTAGCCTCCGTGATTCGTTATAGAGGTGATCTTCATTCATATGTAGTGAACTAGCCCACATGCTATTCTCCATCGGTTTTATTATTGCGAATAGGAATATTTCTGTCTATTCTCAAGTTACTGATCAAATGTTGATCGTGAGAAATAAGCAGTACCGTGCCGTTGTAGTTGGAAAGCGCGTATTCCAGTTGGTGGATAGACTCTATGTCCAAGTGGTTGGTAGGCTCGTCGAGAATGAGGAAGTTCACTGCTTTTGCTTGCATAAGCGCGAGGTTCGCTCTAGTCCTCTCTCCTGGAGAGAGGGTTGCACTCGGGCGTAAGGCTTCTTTCTCCCCCAACCTAAACTTGGCGAGCAGTGTTCGAGTTTCCTCTATTGTCATGCCCCCTTCACGACTTATGATCTGGGTAGCATTGCGTTCGGAGTTGAATAAGCCGCGTGATTGAGCGAGCTCACCAATCACTACATTTGAGCCAATTGTTAGTGTGCCCCGCGTAGGTAGCAACCGGCCCATGATGACGTCTACGAATGTGGACTTACCGGCTCCGTTCGGCCCGGTGAGATGGATCCGCTCCCCGTAGGATATTTGTTCTTTTAGGGGGCCCCAGCTGAAACCTCCTCTTACAAATACCACATCTGACATTGTTACCACAGCTTGCCCACTTCTGCGAGTTTCTGCGATATGCAACTTTAGTGTCCAGGGCTCGCGGGGCTCTTCTACCTGTTCCAGGCGGGCGAGTTTCTTTTCAGATCGGGCGGCCCGTCCGGCAGTGGCCTGTGCTCCTTCTCTAGCGGCCGCGGCGGCGTGTTTGTCATTATCGGGCCGCCTCTTTTTTGATGCGGCTCGTTGCTCCCCTCGTGCGGCCCAGGACCTCTCCCTTCGTACCTGTTCCTCTATTTTGTTCTTCCTTGCTTCAAATTGCGAGTAGTCCTTGTACAGCTTTTCTCGGCGTTTCTTGGACTCCTCCAGGTAGGCAGAGTATCCACCTTTATATTCGTAGACTGTCCCGGAGAACTCATCGAGCTCATATATTACTGTGGTAACCCGGTGGAGGAAATCGCGGTCGTGGCTCACGACGAATACAACCCCATCCTGACGGGAGATGTATTCTTCCAGAGTAGTCAATCCTTCCTGGTCCAGGTTATTTGTAGGTTCATCTAACAGCAGCACGTCGGCTCGTGATGATATGAGCGCTGCAAGCCCCACCTTTACCTGCTGCCCACCCGAGAGGGTCGCTACCGGATGATTCCAAAGTGAAGGCTCTAGGCCTACCCGGGTTAATGCTTCTGGCATCTCCAGATCTAGGCTTGGGGCGGCTGAACTGTTGTAGTGTTCTAGTGCTTCCACATATTTTTCTTCGGCGTTTGCTTTTTGGGCTGCTAGAGCGCGAGCCGCATCACTTAGTCGTTTCGTTGCATCGAGCGCGCCCGTGGCTCCCTCAATATAATTGACGACGGTTTCATTCTGGCCTGCAGTAATCTGTTGGGGCAAATACTGGATTGTGGTGAGAGGATTTCTTAGCACGCGGCCATTAGCTGGTTTCAATTGTCCTGCCAGCACTCTGAGAATTGTTGACTTCCCTGCTCCGTTCGGGGCGATTAGGCCGTTGACCGAACCGGCCTGAAGGGTGGTTGTCCAATTCTTGACAATAGTCTTATTTCCCCAAGCGTAACTAAGGTTTTCGACGTTTAGCATGCTTCCCCCTCTGGCCACACAGCTTATCCGGCCGGCCTCAGTATTGTTGCAATATTTTCTTGGGGTGAAAGTGTAGCCAGTCGGAGTTGGAACGTCCAGACCATGTCTGAGACCGGATTCCGGCAGCAGGCTGGGGCTCTGAATGTGTGTCCCGGTTCAGGGTGCTCTTCGCCCTGGGGTGGGCTCTGATTGCCCTGATGCCCCCAACCTTCATTGGGTGGGGTCGGCAGGCCGCGCAGGTGCGTACACGATGGGTACGCCTCTCATGGACTGAGACGGCCGCGGGTTCTGTCGACGCACCTGCCCGGGGTCTACGGCCTCTGGCGGAGGGTGTGCACGGGCGCGTGGCCGCAGCATGCGCCGGGGCCTGGCGTACTGGGCGGACCAGTAGACTCCATGACCCGTGGTGCTCGATTGCACATCGCTAGCTCTACGCGCTATGCAGGAGACTGCATTGAAATATGCGGCGCCGCGCGATGAACTGCCGATCACGGAATAGTCCATTGACGCGACCGGCTGGGAATGGATAGTTACCACCACGTCCACGGTGCTAGGTGTAGGAGGGCATGACGTTGTTGACTCGGGTCGGTGCCAGTGAGGCCGGAGGAGCGTCTCCGCAGGAGGTATGAGGCCGATGGTAGTTGTAGTGGTTCACCCACACCGCCAGGGCCTCACGCCGAGCTTGCTCTGAGGTGTAGGGGCGGGCGTAGATGACCTCATCGACCATCAGCCGGTTGTACCTCTCCACCTTCCCGTTATGGCGCGGGGTGTAGGGCCGGATCCGGTGATGCCGGCCTCCGAGCGAGACCACCTTCGCGGTGAAGTCCGCAGCCCGGTAGTTGTTTCCGTTGTCCGTGATCACCCGGTCCACGGTGATGCCGTGGGCGGCGAAGAACGCCCTCGCCCGGCAGTAGAAGCTCACGGTCGTGGCCGCCCGCTCGTCCTCCAACGCTTCGGTGTAGGCCAGCCGGGTGAACCCGTCGATCGCCGAGTGCAGGTAGGTGTACCCGACCCGCCGGCCTGCACCACGCTTGGAAGCACGGCCTGCTTCACTTTCACGTCCGTGGGTGCGCCAGCCGCCCCCGTCTGGGATCTTCCCGATCTTCTTCACATCCAGGTGCACCATGTGCCCCGGCCCTCTCGCGGTGATCTTCTGGGGTCGTTGGCGCAGGTCTTCTCCGGCCGGGGTCAGGTCCCGTAGGCGGGAGATCCCGAGTCGGTGCAGCCACCGTCCCACGGTACGAAGACACACCCGGTGGCCCTCGGAGACGAGGTGGTGATGGATGCGCCGTGCGGACCACTTGCGCTCCCGCCGCAGGGCGTGGATCTGGGCGACCAGGACCGGATCGAGCTGGGCAGGTGAACGGCGCGGCCGGCTGGGCAGGTCCTGAAGGCCGGCTTCTCCCTGGGCGCGGTAGCGGGCGACCCAGGTGGCCACCGTGGGCCGGCTCACCCGGAACTCGGCGGCCACGTGTGCCTGCGGGATCCCGTCGTGCAGGTGGCGGTGGACCATCCTGAGTCGGCCGGTGGGGGTCAGGGGTGCGTTAGCGTGAGTCATGAGTGGGTCTTTTCGGGCAGGTGGGTGGTGTAGGAACTTCCATCCTGCGGGAGAGGCCCACTCGTCTCATCTCAGCCCGGTACCCATGTCAAGAACCTCATGACCCACAACAGCTAGTCCGTCGGTATGGAATAGCAGCCGGGCAGCACGTCGAAACACAGGCGACCCTCAAGAGCGCACACCGGGACGAGCCTGAAGCGTTCCGCACTCTTCCCATCGTCGCCTTCATCAACGGGGTGAAGCGCCCTGGGTCTGATGGAGACTCCTGACCTTGGAAACGAGGATGGAGTTATGCCGAAAGAGCAGACAGCGGGGAAGCCGACGACGCGTCGGTATTCGCCGGAGGAGAAGGCCGCGGCGGTCCGGATGGTGCGGACGCTGCGTGCCGAGCTGGGGACCGAGCATGGGACTGTGCAGCGGGTCGCGACGCAGCTCGGATACGGGGTCGAGTCCGTGCGGATGTGGGTCAAGCGCGCCGACATCGACGACGGCGTCACCTCTGGCGTGAGCAGCGCTGAGGCGCGGCGGGTGCGTGAACTGGAGCAGGAGGTCCGGGAGTTGCGGCGGGCCAACGAGGTCCTCAAGCGTGCTGCGTCTTTCTTCGGGGCGGAGCTCGACCGCCACTACCGGAAGTAGTCGCGTTCATCGACGCGAACAAGGATGACCTGGTCGACGGTCGCCGGCTCGGAGTCGAGCTCATCTGCAGGCTGCTGCAGGTGGCTCCGAGCAGCTACTACGCCGCCAAGACCCGCGCCCCCTCGGCTCGCGCGGTGCGGGACGAGGAGCTGATCCCGCAGCTGGTCGAGCTCTGGGAGAGGAAACTACCGCGTCTATGGAATCCGCAAGCTCTGGAAAGCCGCCGGCCGGGCGGGGATCATGATCGGCCGAGACCAGACCGCCCGTCTGATGCGCGCTGCAGGCATCGAGGGTGCGCGGCGGTCGAAGAGGGTCAAGACCACCCGGCCGGACCCGGCGTCGGCGCGGCACCTGGACCTCGTGAAGCGGGAGTTCACCGCGCCTGCCCCGAACCGGCTCTGGGTCACCGACCTGACGTTCGTGCCGACGTGGGCCGGCGTCGCGTACGTCTGCTTCATCGTCGACGCGTTCAGCCGGATGATCGTAGGGTGGCGGTGCGCGTCACACATGCGCACCGAGATGGTCCTCGACGCGATCGAGATGGCCCGCTGGTCCCGCGGCGCTCGCCACGAGGACCTGCGCTGTCACAGCGACGCGGGGTCTCAATTCACCTCCATTCGCTACGGCGAACGCCTCGCCGAGATCGGAGCGACACCGTCGATCGGGACCGTCGGGGACAGCTATGACAACGCCCTGGCCGAGACCGTGAACGGCTATTACAAGGCCGAGCTCGTCTGCGGACCCGCACGGCCAGGTCCCTGGCGGACGGTCGAGGACCTCGAGCTCGCGACCCGCGGGTGGGTGTCCTGGCACAATACGCAACGCCTCCACGGCTACCTCGGCGACGTCCCACCCGCCGAGTTCGAGGACACGTTCTATGCTGTCGAAGCCGGCCGCGAACAGCTGGTCGGAATCAAATAGCGCGAGTCTCCATCAGACCCAGGGCGCTTCAGGGTCAAGGCTGGGGCACTGTGGGGCGAGCACGCCCGGGAGATGCGGTTTGGGCGGGAGGAAGTCATCACCGTCCCTGCACAGTTGCACGTCCTGGCTAGCTCGGCCGACGGCACGAGCTTCAAGACCAGGGCATTCGTGTGGCTGGGAAACACTAAACCCGAATGGACCTACACTGCGTCCAACCCGATGCCACCTAGCCAGCCCCCGACGGAGCCCCGCCGCTCCCCCCCATCGGTTGCGCACCTGCTCACACCTGAGGCCTCTCTCACGAGGGCCATCGCTAGGGGCAAGGTGACGGGCTACGGGCCTCAGGAACTGATCGAGCCCATCAGGGAGCTGAAGCGCCAGAAGCGCTACAAGGAGGCTCTGGTACTGATCTACACCGCTATCGAGCAGGAAGAAGAGGACAGTGTGCGCGCCGGCGGCTTTGCGCCCGCCCCTTGGTTCACGGAACAGGCAGCCATCGTCCATCGGAAGCTCAAGGAACAAGCCGAAGAGGTCTCAGTGCTCAGGCGCTTCCTTGACCGCGTGCCTGCCGACCGACGGAGCCGAGCTGGCCGGGAACTTGCCGTCCGGCTTGCTCGGATTGAGGGCACCACATAATCCGTCCTACACACGCAAGATCGCCGCGACTGACCACAGACTGACTAAGAGCGAGTGTGTAGCAACATAGCTGCTTGTCAGACACCAGTTAACGGAGACTCCCCCCGTCTCCGCGAGAGAGGACCGGAATCCACGCGATTCCGGCCCTCTTCGCGTCTGCGCGGGGCGACCTGACGTGCCGACCGGCTGGTGACTAGGGCGTGTCTGAGAATAGATGCACGAGTCAGCTGAGACCCTGGGGACATGTCCCGGTTCCAGATGCTCTCTGACACCCAATGGGAGTTGATCGCCCCGATGCTCCCGACCCGGACCGGCCGCGC
>NZ_JABFBA010000011.1:0-2103 GCF_017168445.1 Micrococcus sp. KRD026
GGCATGGCGTCCACTGTAGGGTGCGCCGCCGCCTACCCTGGATCGCATGCCGTCTCGTCCGACTTCCCCCGGGTCGAAGCCGTCCCCCGCCGTCTACCGCCGCCGGCGGCTCGTGGCCGCCCTGCTCGCCCTCGTGCTCCTGCTCCTGGTGGGGTGGGCCGTCGTGGCGCTCGTCCGAGCCGGGATCGGCGCCTTCTCCTCCGAGGACGCCGACCCCTCCGCCGCCCCGACGCCGGTGCACTCCCCGTCGCCCGCCCCGGCCACGGACGCCGAGTCCAGTTCCGCCTCGCCTACCGTGGCCCTCGAGGACGCCGCCGAGTGCCAGCCCTCGGATCTGCGGATCGCCGCCTCCGCGGACCGGTCCGAGTACCAGCGGGGCGAGGAGGCCGAGCTGCGCCTGGGCATCACGAACCTCTCCTCGACCCCGTGCCGCACGGATGTGGGCACGGCCCGGCAGGAGTTCACGATCCGCACGGCCGAGGGCGACGACGTCTTCTCCACCCGCATCTGCCAGGCGGACCCCGCGGAGGCCCAGCGGGTGCTGTACCCGCACGAGGAGCTCACCGCCGTGTACCGCTGGTCCGGCCGCGCCTCGAGCCAGGACTGCGGCCGCCTCGGCGCTCTCGCGGAGCCCGGGCCCCATCTGCTGACGGTCAGCCTCGGCGACGTCACCTCCCGCCCCGTCGCGCTGAAGATCCTCGAGGAGCTCGCCCCGGGGGCCCAGGACAGCAGCGGGGGCCGAGAGCTTCGCCGAGGCCACGGCGACGGCCACGGCCAGGTCCGAGGCGGGCTCCGAGAGTCGCACGCCGCCCACGGTGGCCACGTAGCAGTCGTCCTGGGCGAGGGCGAAACGGGCCCGGCGCTGGAGCACGGCCAGGAGCATGTTCACGCGCGCCGCGTCCACGCCGGAGACGGTGCGGCGCGGGCTGCCGCCGGCGGACGGGGTGAGCAGGGACTGCACCTCGGCCACGAGCGGGCGCCGGCCCTCGAGCGTCACCGTCACGCACGTGCCCTCGACCGGCTCCGAGACGCCCGAGAGGAACAGACCGGAGGGGTCGTCCAGGGACTCGATGCCGTCCCTAGGTGTTGTGGGTCATGAGGTTCTTGCCACGAGGCGCCGGCTGAGATGAGACGAGTGGGCCTCTCCCGCAGGATGGAAGTTCCTCAACAACCCACCTGCCCGAAAAGACCCACTCATGACTCACGCTAACGCACCCCTGACCCCCACTGGCCGTCTCAGGATGGTCCACCGCCACCTGCACGACGGGATCCCGCAGGCACACGTGGCCGCCGAGTTCCGGGTGAGCCGGCCCACGGTGGCCACCTGGGTCGCCCGCTACCGCGCCCAGGGAGAAGCCGGCCTTCAGGACCTGCCCAGCCGGCCGCACCGTTCACCTGCCCAGCTCGATCCGGTCCTGGTCGCCCAGATCCACGCCCTGCGGCGGGAGCGCAAGTGGTCCGCACGGCGCATCCATCACCACCTCGTCTCTGAAGGCCACCGGGTGTGTCTTCGTACCGTGGGACGGTGGCTGCACCGACTCGGGATCTCCCGCCTACGGGACCTGACCCCGGCCGGAGAAGACCTGCGCCAACGACCCCAGAAGATCACCGCGAGAGGGCCGGGGCACATGGTGCACCTGGACGTGAAGAAGATCGGGAAGATCCCTGACGGGGGCGGCTGGCGCACCCACGGACGTGAAAGTGAAGCAGGCCGTGCTTCCAAGCGTGGTGCAGGCCGACGGGTCGGGTACACCTACCTGCACTCGGCGATCGACGGGTACACCCGCCTGGCCTACACCGAAGCGTTGGAGGACGAGAAGGCGGTGACCACGATCGGGTTCTTCTGCCGGGCGAGGGCGTTCTTCGCCGCCCACGGCATCACCGTGGACCGGGTGATCACGGACAACGGGAACAACTACCGGGCCGTGGACTTCACCGCGAAGGTGGTCTCGCTCGGGGGCCGGCACCACCGGATCCGCCCCTACACCCCGCGCCATAACGGGAAGGTCGAACGGTACAACCGGCTGATGGTCGATGAGGTCCTCTACGCCCGCCCGTACTCCTCAGAGCAAGCTCGGCGTGAGGCCCTGCAGGTGTGGGTGA
>NZ_JABFBA010000012.1:0-5687 GCF_017168445.1 Micrococcus sp. KRD026
GGGACTCGAGCAGCTCGATCACCGACTCCTCGGAGGGCTCCTGGGCCGTCCACAGCCCCGGCTCGTCCTCGATCAGATGCTTGATCGTCTCCAGGGAGTCACCCTTGGTGTGCCCGATCAACCCCACGGGGCCGCGCTTGATCCAGCCGGAGGCATACAGGCCGGGGACGGGGGCGCCGTCCGCGTCGAGCACGCGGCCCTGCGCGTTCGGGATCACACCGCGCACCTCATCGAACTCCACCCCCTCCACGGGCGAACCGAAATACCCCACCGCCCGGTACACCGCCTGCACCGGGTAGTCCACGGTCTCCCCCGTCGGACGGACCCCACCGGAACCGTCCAACTCCATCCGGCGCATCCGCAGGCCGTCCACCCGGCCGTCGCCGTCCTCGTCCAGGAACTCCTCCGGGGCCTGCAGGAAATGCAGGTGCAGCCGACGCGAGGCGCTCTGCTGACGGTCCTCCTGCTCCATGAGCCAGTTCGTCAACGTGCCCACCATGGTGCGGACCTGATTGTTCTCCTCGATCGCCTTCTCCGAGGCCTCATCGAAGTCGAAGTCCTCCTCGTACAGCACGATGTCCACATCCCTCGAATGCGCCAGCTCCCGCAGCTCCAACGGGGTGAACTTCACCTGCGCCGGCCCACGCCGGCCGAACACGTGCACATCCGTGACCGGGGAAGCGGCCAGATCCCGGTACACGTTGTCCGGGATCTCGGTGGGCAACAGGTCCTCGGCATGCTTGGACAGGATCCGGGCCACATCCAGGGCCACGTTCCCGTTGCCGATCACCGCCACCTGCGTGGCCTCCAACGGCCAATGCCGCGGCACATCCGGGTGCCCGTCATACCAGGACGCGAAGTCCGCGCCACCGAACGAGCCGGCCAACTCCACCCCCGGCACGTCCAGGGCAGCGTCCCGCACCGCACCGGTGGAGAACACGATCGCGTCGTAATGCCGACGCAGATCCGCCAGGCTCAGGTCCGTGCCGTAGTCCACATTCCCCAGGAAACGGATGTCCCCGCGGTCCATGACCTTGTGCAGCGCGGTGACGATGCCCTTGATGCGCGGATGGTCCGGGGCCACCCCGTAGCGGATCAGGCCGAACGGGGCCGGGTACCGGTCGAACAGGTCGATGCTGACACGGAAGTCCCGTTCCTCCTTGGTCAGGATGTCCGCCGTGTACACCCCGGCGGGTCCGGCACCGATGATGGCGATGCGCAACGGGCGCCCACCGTCTCCCCCGCCCCGGCCGATGACCCGCGTGGGCTGGCCCTCGGCTTCACCGCCTACTTCGTGTGGGGCCTGCTGCCGCTCTACATGGCGGTGCTCGCGCCCGCCGGGGCCCTGGAGATCGTGGTGGTGCGCATCGGCTTCGCCCTGATCTTCTGCCTGCTGCTGCTGACCGTGATGCGCCGCCTGCGCGAGCTGGGGACGGCGCTGGCCACGCCCGGCCGCTGGGGCACCACGGGTCTGGCCGCCGGGATCATCGCGGTGAACTGGCTGCTGTACGCGGTCTCGGTCACCACGGGCAACGTGCTCCAGGCGTCGCTGGGCTACTTCATGAACCCGCTGGTGAATGTCCTGCTCGGCGTGCTCTTCCTCGGGGAGCGGCTGCGGCGGGGCCAGTGGGTGGCCGTCGGGATCGCGGTGGCCGCCGTCGTCGTGATGTCCGCGGCGATGGGGCAGGTGCCGTGGATCGCGCTCGGGCTGGCCACCTCGTTCGGGCTCTACGGCTTCGTGAAGAAGCGCTTCCCCTCCCCCGTGCACGCGGTGACCGCGATGACCGCCGAGACCGTGGTGCTGATCCCCGTGTTCGTGGTGGGCAGCGTGCTGCTGGCGCAGGCCGGGCTGCTCACCACCGTCACCGAGGGGCCCGGCCACTTCTGGCTCATGGCCGGGCTCGGCGTGCTCACCGCCGTTCCGCTCATCCTGTTCTCGGCGGCGGCCCGCTCCCTGACGCTGACCACGCTCGGGATGCTGCAGTACACGGCGCCCATCCTGCAGTTCCTCGTGGCGGTCACGGTCCTCGGCGAGCAGATGCCCGCGGCCCGCTGGGCGGGCTTCGGGCTCATCTGGCTCTCGCTGGCGGTCTTCACCCTCGACCAGCTGAACGCCTCCCGCCTGCAGCGTCGGGCGGTCCGGGCCGGGCAGGGCGCGCACGCCTAGACTGGCGGCATGCCCGCCAAGCCCCCCGCCCCCGTGTACCTCCCGGCCTTCCAGCGGCTCGTCCCGGACCTGCTGGGCGACGCCTGGGCCGAGGACGACGGCCTCGCCCCCGCCGACGTCGACGCCCGGCTGGCCCAGTCCCCCGCGGCGGAGCAGCTCGGCGCCGGGCTCATGATCCCGGCTGCTCTCCGCGAGTTCTACCTCGCCCTGGGCAACTGCGGCGACCTCATGGAGACGGACCACTACGTGTGGGACCCCGAGGACCTCGAGGTGCGGGACGGCTTCCTCATGTTCCTGGAGGACGCGGACGAGACGGTCGTGTGGGGCCTGCCGGTGGACAACCTGGCGCTGCCGGACCCGCTGGTGTGGCGGCGCTCCGCCGGCGCCGACGCGCCCGAGGGCGAGTGGCAGGACGAGGGCGGCACCTTCAGCGAGTTCCTGACGGACCTGCTCGCGTGGACCTTCGAGGACCCCGAGGACGACGGCGAGGGGCTGGACCGGTGACCGCGCCCGCCCCGGTCTCCCACGCCCCGGACGACTACGTCTGCCCGTTCTGCGGGCTCGTGGCCAGCGACGTCTCCGACCCGGGCAACCGCTGCGAGCTCGGGGACACCGTCTACCAGGACGAGGACCTGCTCGTGCTGATCGCCGTGGACGGGTTCGGCGACCACGAGGGCCACGCCATGGTCTGCCCGGCCGAGCACTACGAGAACCTCTACGACCTGCCCCCGCGCGTACTGCAGCGCATCGCCCTGATGGCCCAGCAGGTGGCGCTGGCCATGAAGCGCGCGTGGGCCCCGGACGGGGTCTCCACGCGCCAGCACAACGAGCCCGCCGGCAACCAGCACGTGTGGCACTACCACCTGCACGTGTTCCCCCGCTTCGAGGGGGACATGCTCTACCGGCAGCTGCGCCACCCGGTGGCCCCGGAGGTCCGCGCCGGCAAGGCGCGGGAGCTCGCGGCCGCGCTGGACCCCGCCCCGACCCGCCTGGACTGAGCGGCCTCCCCGGATCGAGGCGGCGACGCCGCCGACCGCGGCGTCAGGCCGAGCGCCCGACCACGTAGTCGGCGAACGCCTCGAGCGCCGCCTTCACGGCGGAGTCCGGCAACGGGTCGAGCGCCTGCTTGGCCTGCTCCGCCCAGCCGCGGGTGATCGCCCACGCCTCGTCGATGGCGGGGTGGCCCGTGAGCGCGGCGACGGCGGCGGCCAGCTGCTCGTCGGTGTCGAGCGGCCCGTCCACGAGCGCGCGCACCCGGCGGGCGTCCTCGGCCTCCGGCCCCTCGCCCTGCGCGGCGCGGGCCAGCAGCAGCGTGGTCAGGGTGGGCACGCGCTCGCGCAGGTCCGTGCCGGGGACCTTGCCGATCCGCTCGGCGTCGCCGGTGAGGTCGATCAGGTCGTCGGCGAGCTGGAAGGCCAGGCCCACCTTCTCGCCGTATGCGCGCATCACCTGGACGGCGGCCTCGTCGGCTCCGCCCAGCAGCGCGCCGAGCATGCCGGCCGCGGCGATCAGCGAGCCGGTCTTGCCGGAGAGCACCGCGTAGTAGTGCTCGATCGGGTCCGCGCCCTCGGCCGGGCCGCGAGTCTCCCACAGCTGGCCCTGCACGAGGCGTTCGAAGGTGTCCGCCTGGATCTGCACGGGCCGCGGGCCCAGCTCGGCCATGAGCTGGGAGGCGCGGGCGAAGATCAGGTCGCCGGCCAGGATCGCCGCCGAGTTGCCCCACAGCCGGTGGGCGGCGGGAGCGCCGCGGCGCACGGGGGCCTCGTCCATCACGTCGTCGTGGTACAGCGTGGCCAGGTGCGTCAGCTCCATCACGACGGCGGCCTGGCGGGCGGGCGCGTCCACGTCGGCGACCTCGCCGGAGGCCAGGGCGGGGTCGCCCAGGAGGGAGGCGAGCACCGTCAGGACCGGACGGACCCGCTTGCCGCCGGCGGCCAGCAGGTGGTGGGCGGCGGTGTCGGAGAACAGGTCGTCGAAGCCGAGGGCAGTGTCCAGCTGCTCCTCGACCTGCTCGAGCGCGGTCAGCACGACCTCCAGGACACGGCCGTGCTCGGCGAGGGGTTCGAAGCCGGAGGGCAGGGCGAAGCCGGGGTCTGCGGTGGTCACCGGGCAAGCCTACCCAACGGCGCGCCGCCCGCGGTCGTCAGCGCGGGGGTGAGCGCCTCGAGCACGCGGACGGCCCGGTCGACGGCGTCGCCGCCCCGCGCGTCCACCGTGTTGCCCATGACCTTCACCGCGGCCCGCAGCAGCGGGGGTGCGGCCATCCCGGCGCCCAGCGCCGCCTTCATCACCCGCGGATCGCCGATCAGGCGGGCGAACCGGGCGCCGAGGGCGAAGTGGCGGCCCCACAGGTGCTGGGTGATCACCGGGTAACGGGACAGGATCGCGTCCGCGGCGCCGTCGGTCCCGGCCGCGTGCGCCTGCACGGCCAGGTCCGCGGCGAGGCGGGCCGCCTCCATCGCGAACCCGATGCCCTCGCCGTTGAACGGGGAGACCATGCCGGCCGCGTCGCCCACCAGGAGCATGCCCGGCACGTGCTGCGGGGTGCGGTTGAACGCCATCGGCAGGGCCGCGCCGAGGATCCGCGAGGTGCGCGTCTGCTCGGCGATCCCCCAGTCCGCGGTGAGCGCCCCGGTCCAGGACTTCAGCAGCCCGCGGTAGTCCAGCTTCCCGAACTGCGGGGAGGTGTCCAGGATGCCCAGGCCCACGTTCACGGTGCCGTCCGCGAGCGGGAACAGCCAGCCGTAGCCGGGCAGCGGGTTGCCCTCGGCATCCGGCAGGCGCAGCCAGGACTCCATCCACTCCCCCCGGTCGCCGGGCGGGGCGGGGATCGCCCCGTCGACGGCGGCGCCGGCGGTGTAATAGGCCCGCACGGCCACGCCCATGGGCCGGTCCTCGCGGCGGTGCAGGCCCGCGGAGACGGCGGCGCGGGCGGAGACGCCGTCGCACGCGAGCACGATCGGTGCGGTGAAGCGGGCGGTCTCCCCGGTCTTGCGGCCGTTCGGCGCGATCAGCTCCGCGTCCAGCCCGACCACGCGTCCGGCCTCGTCCCGCACGACGCCGGTGACGGCGTGCCGCTCGCGGACCTCGGCGCCGCGGGTGCGCGCCAGGTCCGCCAGGAGGGCGTCGAAATCGCGTCGGGTGCGCGTGAGCGCGTAGTCCGGCCACGTCTGGGTGGGCGCCCACGGCACGTCCACGCTGCGCTCGCCCGCGCGCAGCCGCAGGCCGCGGATGACGCGCCAGCCGCCGTCGTCGCCGGGCTCACCCCGGTGGGGCACGCCGAGCAGCTGCAGCTCCCGGACCGCCTGCGGGGTCAGGCCGTCGCCGCAGACCTTCTCACGCGGGTGCGCGGTCTTCTCGAGCACCACCACGTCCAGCCCCGCCGCGGCGAGGTGGGCGGCGGCGGTGGCGCCGGCGGGGCCGCAGCCGGAGATCAGCACGTCGGCACGGCGCACGACGGCGGGGGTCGAGGCGGGCGCGGGCGACGTCGGCGTGCCGGTCACTGGGGGGCCTCCTCGGC
>NZ_JABFBA010000012.1:5787-26721 GCF_017168445.1 Micrococcus sp. KRD026
GTCCGGGACGGGGCACGCGGGCGGGAACGTGGCGCGCACCGCCGCGGCCAGGGCGGCGGCGACGCGCGGGCGGTCGGCGCGGTCGCAGCGGACCTCGAGCAGACGCCGGCCGCGCACCGGGTCGGACAGGGCCCGGACGAGGTCGACGCGGTCGGTGACCCGCGTGTGCGGGAGGCCGTACGCGGCGGCCAGGGCGGCCAGGTCCACGCCGTGCGGGGTGCCGAAGAGCCGTTCGACGGGGTCCGCCATGCCGGGCGCCTCGGCCACGGCCCCGTGTTCGAGGCTCGCGAAGATCGCCCCGCCGTCGTCGTTGACGACCACGAGGTCGAGGTCCGGCTCGGTCTCGGTGGGGCCCACGAGCAGGCCGCCCGCCTCGTGCAGGGCGGTGAGGTCGCCGAGCAGGGCCACGGTCCGCCGTCCGCGCGCCAGTGCGACGCCCGCGGCCGTGGAGACGGTCCCGTCGATCCCGGCGAGCCCGCGGTTGGCGTACACCTCCGCGTCCGGCGCCGAGGGGGGCCGCCAGGTCAGGTCCACGTCCCGGATCACCGAGGACGAGCCCAGCACGAGCGGACCCCGGACCATGGCGGCGCTCACGTGCGCCACCGTCTGCGGGCTGAGCCGGTCGCCGGCGTCGGTGGTGACGAGCGCGTCCTCCACGGCGGCCTGGGCGCGCATCGAGGCGTGCTGCCACGCGGCGAGCCAGCCGGGCTCGCCCTGCCCGGCGAAGGCGGCGAGCTCCTCGAGGGTCTCCACGGGCGTCTCCCGGCGCCGGCCCGGCTCGAACCATGGTGCGGGCTCGGGGGCGTGCAGGGCCGTGGCGACGTCGGGGCGGGCCAGCAGGGCGTTGACCGTCCGGGTGAGCGTGGGCCGGCCGAACAGCACGACCCGTTCGATGCGGGCGGCAAGGGGGTGTGCGTCCGCGTCGCGCCCGCCGGCCGCGCCCAGCAGGAGCGGATAGGCGGCGATGGCGTTGGCGGAGAACCGCGCGTTCGACGACGGCTCGGCCAGCAGGGGCAGGCCCAGGGACAGCGCGAAGGCCGCGGCCACGGGGCCGGCGCCGTGGCAGGCCAGCACGACGGTGCGCCGCTGGTCCAGGCGGGCGACGTCCAGCTCGGGCAGCCCCGAGAGCACCGCCCCGGGCGCCCGGTAGGCCGACGCGGCGGCGGCCGGGCTCGCGCCGGTCGGGGCGACGGCCGGAGCAGGGGTGTGCGGCGCCGCGGCGGCGCCCATGGCGGCCGCCTCCTCAGGACTCGGCACGAGCGGGTCGCGGAAGTGCAGGTTCAGGTGGACCGGCCCGGCCGGGGCCTCTGCCATCGTCACCGGACCGGGCGCGCCGTCGTCGGAACCGGCCTCGGCGACGACCCCCTCGGCCGCCAGCAGGGCCCGGCGCACGGTGGCCCGCACGTGGCGCAGATGCTGCTCGGCATCCACGCCGTCGGCGGCGTCGCAGCCGAGGGAGGCGGCATGGCGGACGTGCGTGCCGAACACGCCCCTCTGGTCCGTGGTCTGGTTCGCGCCGGTGCCGTGCAGCTCGGGCGGACGATCCGCGGTCAGCGCGATCACGCGCGTGCCGGCGTGGATGGACTCCATCAGGGCGGGCAGCAGGTTCCCGACGGCGGTGCCCGAGGTGGTCAGCACGCCCACCGGGCGCCCCGAGGCCAGCGAGAGCCCGTGGGCGAGGAAGCCGGCCGAGCGCTCGTCCACCCGCACGTGCAGGCGGACCTCGCCGGCGCGCTCGAGGGCCGCGAGCGCGTAAGCCAGCGGGGCGGAGCGGGAGCCGGGGCAGACCACCGCGTCCCGCATGCCGGCGTCGATCAGGGCGGTGGCGACGGCGCGCGCCACGGAGAGGGAGTCGACGGAGGTCATGGTGGCCACCAGTCTAGGCCCGGGCGCGGACGGGCCCCGGACGCGGCGAGGCCGCCACGGTGACGCGGTGGCGCCGGCCGTGACGGCCTCGTCGAGGGTCCTCGCGGAGGCGGGGGTCAGCCCTTCGGGCCCTTGCCGTTGCCGTTGCCCTTGCCGTTGCCGTTGCCGTTGCCCTTGCCCTTGTTGCCCTTCTCCTTGCCGGCGCCCTTGCCGATGCCGTTGTTCCCGGTGGCGTTGAACACCTGGACGACGCACGGACGCGGGGCCGCGACCTTGTCGCCCACCTGGACCGGGCCAGTCGGGCTCAGGAAGTCCGGGAAGTAGGAGGTGTGCGCGCCCCAGGTGCCGTCCTCGCCCGGGTGCTGGACGTTGACGAACACGGAGTTGTCGCGGTCGTGGATCACGGGGCCGCAGGTCTCGGCGTCGCGGGGGACGGCGAGGAACTGCTGGACGCGGCCGCGCTCGGCGCCGTCGAGGGTGACCTTGTGCAGCGCGTCGGCGTAGCCGATGGTGCCGGGCTGGCCGTCGGTGGAGATCCAGAGGTTGCCCTCGGAGTCGAACGCCAGGTTGTCCGGGCAGGAGATCGGGGAGACCTTCTCCTTCGGGTAGCCGGCGAAGTAGGCCGAGGAGGAGACCGCCGGGTCGCCGGCGAGCAGCAGGATGACCCAGGTGAAGGTGGTGGAGGTGTGATCCCCGCCCCGCTCGGTGATCTCGATGACGTGGCCGTCGCGGTTGCCGATGACCGGGTTGGCCTCGTCCACGGCGGTGCGCTTGGTGTTGTTGGTCAGGGCCGCGTAGACCTTGCCGGTGACCGGGTTGGTCTCGACGTCCTCCGGGCGGTCCATCTTGGTGGCGCCCATCTTGTCTGCCGCGAGGCGGGTGTAGACGAGGACCTCGGCCAGGGACATGCCCGGGACGAAGGACGTCTTCTCGTCGGCCAGGGCGATCCACTCGCCGGAGCCGTCGAAGGCGCCGTCCGAGGGCAGGGTGCCCCTGCCGTCGATCTGGGCGGCCGGGGAGTCGCCGGAGAACTTGGCCACGTAGAGGGTGCCCTTGTCCATCAGGCGCATGTTGTGCTTCTTGTCGCCCTCGCGGACCTTCTCGGCGGAGACGAACTTGTACAGGTAGTCGTGGCGCTCGTCGTCGCCGGAGTAGACCACGGCGTGGCCGGACGGGGAGATCACGGCGGTGCCGGCCTCGTGCTTGAAGCGGCCCAGGAGGGTGTGCTTCACGGGCGTGGAGGTCGGGTCCTCGGGGTCGATCTCGACGACCCAGCCGAAGCGGTTGGCCTCGTTCTCGTAGCCGGGCTTGGTCAGGTCGAAGCGGTCGTGGACCTTCTCCCAGCCGCGGCTGGTGGCGGCGGCGGAGATGCCGTAGCGCTTCTCCTCGGCCGTGCCGCGGCCCTTGAAGTACTGGTTGAAGTTCTCCTCGCCGGAGAGCACGGTGCCCCACGGGGTGGTGCCGCCGGCGCAGTTGTTCAGGGTGCCCAGCACGCGGGTGCCGGTCGGGTCCTCGACGGTCTTGAGCAGCGCGTGGCCGGCGGCCGGGCCGCGGACCTCGAACTCGGTGGTGCCGGTGATGCGGCGGTTGCGGCGGCCGCCGCGGACGTACTCCCACGGGGCGCCGCGCTTGGCGCGCTTGAGGTCCACGATGGACAGGCCGTGGGCCTGGAGGCCGACGTTGACGACGTCCTCGAAGTTCGAGGCGATGTACTCCGGGGAGAACATGATGTTCTCGTTGGTGTACTCGTGGTTGGAGACGAGGTAGCCGGAGCGGTCGTTGCCGCCGTCGGTGATGATGTTCAGGTAGTCGTTGTTGTAGCCGAACTGGGCGGCCTGCGACGCACCGGTCTGGTGCTCGATGTCGAACTCCGGGGAGTCGGCGAACAGCGGGTCGCCCCAGCGGATCACGGTGCCCCAGTCGTAGCCCTCCGGCACGGTCATGGTGTCCACGGTGCGGCTCACCGGCGCGATGGGCTCGAAGGGGAGCTTGCCGCCGCCGGTCGGGCGCCGGCCGTTGTCCGCGAGCGCCTCGGGGGCCTGGGCCACCTGGGAGCCGATGACGACGGCGGCGGCGAGACCGGTGCCGCCGACCAGGGCGGAGCGGCGCGAGATGGCGGTCTCCGCGATCTGCTGGAAGGTCGGGTTCGCCGAGGTGTTGGGCACCGGGTGGGCGCACGCGTTGCCGCACTTGAGCTCGCACGTGACGGCGGAGCGGTTGCCACGGGTGTGGCCGGCCATGGGGAGGAGGCGCTTCAGCATGACGGGGTCCTTCGCGTCGTGGGGATGGTCCGGGGTCCGGTGCCGGGCCGGAGACGACCCCGGGGTGAGACCGGCCGGGGCCGCCATCACCTTGGCCCCTCGCTCCGAGCGGCGAGCCACGCCCAGGTGGCCGCGAGTTGAACTCTTCCCGGCCGCCGGATTTCGCCCCGTCGACATGCTGTAATCCGGCTCACATGCCCCGCGTCGACGGGGACCGGGCGGGCTCGTCAGCCCTGCGCGGCCAGCACCGCGTGGGCCGCGCGCAGGCGGTCGGCCCACCACGCCTGCCGCGTCCCGTCCGCCCGGATGCGGTCGAGCAGCTCCGGGTCGGGGGCGGGTGCCCGCTCCCCCGGTGCCGGGAGGGCCCCCGCGCGCGGGCGCCAGGCCGGGGCGACGACGTCGTGCTCGAAGAGGGCCGCGGTGCCGAGCCCGCACGCGTGCGGCAGGGACGGCAGGCAGGCGGCGAGCGCGGCGCCGCCGGCGATGCCCACGGAGGTGTCCAGCGCGGAGGAGACCACCGCGGGCAGCCCCGCGGCCGCCACGATCGCCGCGGCGCGGCGCACGCCCCCGAGCGGCTGGACCTTCACCACGATCAGGTCCGCGGCCCCGGCGGCCGCGACGGCGAGCGGGTCCTCGGCCTTGCGGACCGCCTCGTCCGCGGCGATCGGGGTGGGGACGCCCCGGGCGCGCAGCTCCGCGCGGACCTCCGCGAGGTCGGTGATGCCGGGCACGGGCTGCTCGGCGTACTCGAGGCCGACGTCGGCCAGCTCGGTGAGCACGTCCACGGCTTCGGCGGGCGTCCAGCCGGCATTGGCGTCGACGCGGACCTGCGCGTGGGGCAGCAGCGCGCGCACGCGCCGCACGCGGGCCAGGTCGGCCTCGCGGCCGCCGGGGACGAGACCGCCCTCGGGTCCGTGCTCGGCCACCTTGACCTTGACCGCGGTGATGCCGTCGCCGTAGCGGGCCAGGACGGCCTCGACGTCGTCCGCGTCCACCGCGGGCACGGTGGCGTTGACGGGGATGGTCTCGCGGACCGGGGCGGGCCAGCCCTGCCAGCCGGCCTCGATCGCGGCGGCGAGCCACGCGGCGCTCTCGTGTGGACCGTACTCCGGGAACGGGGAGAACTCGCCCCAGCCCGCCGGGCCGCGCAGCAGCAGGGCGTGGCGGAGGTCCGTGCCGCGGAACCGCACGCGCATCGGCACGGCGACCGCGACGGCGTCGGCCAGCAGCTCCTCGACGCTCGGCAGGGCGGGACCGCCCGGCGCGCCGGGCAGCGGGGGCAGGGCGGGGGCGGTGCTCATGCGGCCAGTGTAGGAAGGGCGCTCGGCTCCCGTTCCGACGGGCGCCGGCGGGGTGGGACTGTCTGTGTCGGCGCCGACGCTCAGACGGCGCCGAGGTAGCCGAGGGCACGGGCCAGGTCCACGGCGCGGTCGTGGGCGCCGAGCACCCCCTCCAGGCCGGCGACGACGGCGGCCGTCACCTCCTCGGTGAGGTGCCAGTCGGCGGTGAACGGGTCGTCGAAGCGCGCCCACGCCGTGCCCACGGCCGCGAGCGCGCGGGTCATCTCGGTGAGGTCGCGGAAGACCGGTCGCGGCTCGTCCAGGCGGTCCTCCCAGCCCTCGTCTCCCGGGGCCATGAGCACCTGGCCGGTGGAGGCCGCGTGGATGAACGGGTCGGCGCCCTGCTTGGCCACCACCGTCCAGTCGTCGTTCCAGTCCACCAGCAGCGCACCGGTGCGGTGGTTCCACCGGTATCCGGCCTGCTCGTCCCACAGGCGGTCCAGCGGGAAGAACATCACGGGCAGGCCGAGGGTGTCGATCTCCAGCCACTCCGGCCCCACGTAGCGGTAGAAGTCGGCCAGGTCCGGGGCGAGGGGCTCCTCGGCGGCCCACTCGATGGGCTCCTGCCGGCTCAGCCGGCCGAACGGGGCCAGGGCGTCCCGGGCGGCCAGCAGGTCCTCGGCCGAGAGACGGGGCCGGGCGCCCGGCTCGGCACCCGGGCCGGGGGCCGAGCCGGTGGAGTCGCGGAGGGCCGGGCGATGTCCGTGGGCGGGGGGCACGCGGGTCATGGCCCGCCCCGCGCCGCCTCCCCTCGTGGACGTGGTGGCTGGCGCTGGCCGCGTGCGTGGCCGGCGTCGTGCTGGTCTACGCCGCCCTGGTGTGGTCCTCCGCCGGCCAGGTGCTCGAGTACCAGGTGTTCCGCGCCGTCGAGGAGCGCTACGCGGACACCGTGCCGGACGTGGCCTCCCAAGTGGTGCGGATCCTGCCGCTCGGGCTGGCGGTCGGCATGGCGCTGGCCTCGCTCGGCGCGCTCGCCGTGGCCCGGTGGCGGCGGCGGGGGCTGCTCGCCCTCGTCGTGCTGGTCGGGTCCAACCTCACCACGCAGCTGCTCAAGGCGGCGCTTCCGCGGCCCGAGCACGCCGACGGGGTCCCGTGGTCCGGCGGCAACTCACTGCCCTCGGGCCACATGACGCTCGCGACGGGCGCCGCGGTGGCCGCGCTGCTGCTCGTGCCCGCCCGGTGGCGACCTCTCACCACCGTCCTCGGCGCCGTGGTCAGCGCCTGCACCGGCGCCGTCGCCTACACGGAGGCCTGGCACCGGCCGTCGGACATGGCCGCCGCGGCGCTCGTGTCCGCCGCCTGGGGCCTGCTCGCCGTGCCGTTCGCCCGGTACGACGGCGCACCGCGGCCCGCACCGCGCGGCGCCCGCGGCGTGGAGGCCACGCTCTGGTCCCTGGGCGTCGCGGGCCTGGCGGCCGGGCTGACGCTGCTGGCCCTCACCCTCGACACCCCCGCGACCAGCGGCGCCGGCCCCCACCCAGCGGCCGAGCCGGCCGGGATCCTGCTCAGCGCCTCCCCCGCGGTCCTGCTGTGGGGCGCGCTCGGCACGGCCTTCCGCCGCGGCCGCGCGGACTGACCCCTCCCCGCACGCCCACCAGACGACGAGCCCTGCGATGTGGCGGCCATCCGCGAGGAATGGCCGCCACATCGCAGGGCTCGTCAGGGGCTGAGGCGGGCCGGGATCGTCCGGATCAGAACCGGGCGAGGGCCGCCGTCGGATCGTGGAGGCAGTCCGCCACGAACGTGAGGAACGCGCTCGCGGTGGCGCCGTCGGTGACGCGGTGGTCGAAGGTCACGGTCATCTCGGTGACCTTGCGGACCACGATCTCCCCGTCCACGACCCACGGGCGGTCGATGATCCGGCCGATGCCGAGCATCCCGACCTCGGGCACGTTGATGATCGGCGTGGCGCCGTCCGTGCCCAGCGGGCCGTAGTTGTTCAGCGTGAACGTGCCGCGGGTGAGCTCGGCCGGGGCGGCCCGGCCCGCGCGGGCGCGGCTGACGGTGTCGTTGATGGCGGCGGTGAGCTCGTCCGCGGACAGCTTCTCCGCGTGCTCGACCGACGGCACCATGAGGCCGCGGTCGGTCTGCACGGCCAGGCCGAGGTGGACGCCGTCGACCTCCACGATCTCGTCCCTGCCGTCCGCCCCCGCCTCGATGCGCGCGTTCATCACCGGGTACCGGCGCAGGCCGGCCAGGGTGAAGCGGGCGATCAGGCCGAGCAGCGAGGGCGCGTTCTCCGGGTCCTTCGCCTTGAGCGCGGCCCGCAGCTCGAGCAGGGCGGTGACGTCGACGTCCAGCCACGCCGTGACCTCCGGGACCTCGCGGCGCGAGCGGGAGAGCTGGTCCGCGATCACCTTGCGCACCCCCGTGATCGGGGTGCGGGCGACGACGGCCAGGCCGGTCCGCCCGTCCACGGCGCCCGGCTGCGCGGTGGCCCCGGCCGCCGGGGCGGCGGCGGCCGACGGCGCCGGGGTCGGGGCGGCCTGCGGGGTGGAGCCCTCGGCCGCGGTGAGCACGTCGGCGCGGGTGATCAGGCCGTCCGGGCCCGTGCCGGTCAGCGCGGCCACGTCCACGCCCTTCTCGCGGGCGAGCTTGCGGACGATCGGGGAGGTCACGCGCGGGGCGCCGGCCTCGGCCGTGGGGGCCGGCGTCGGGCGGGTGGCGCCGCGGCCGCGCTTGGACGGACGACTGCGGGAGGTGGCCCTGTGGCCGGAGGTGCCGTAGCCGATGAGCACGGCGCCGGAGGCCTCGTCGTCGGAGCCGGCGACGTCGCCGTCGCCGCCGCGGGCCTTGTCCGGCTTCGGCTGGACGCCGGCCATCTCCTCCTCGCGGTAGCTCAGCGCGCCGGGGCGGGCGGCCTCGGCCGCGGCCGCACCGGTGGACGGTGGGACGGCGAGGGTCTCGGTGCCGGCGACGGGCGCGGAGCCCTCACCGGACTCGCCGGCCTCGCCGATGGTGATCAGCGGGCTGCCGACGTCCATCGTCTCGCCCTCGGCGCCGTGCAGGATCAGCACGGTGCCGGCGTACGGGCTCGGCACCTCGACGAGGGCCTTGGCGGTCTCGACCTCGACCATGGGCTGGTCGACGGCCACGGTGTCGCCCTCGGCGACGAGCCAGCGGACGATGTCGGCCTCGGTCAGGCCCTCGCCCAGGTCGGGCAGCAGGAAGGTGTTGCTCATGCGCGGGCCTCCTCGGCGTCCAGGTCCCAGTTCAGGTCGTCGATCGCGTCCAGGATGCGGTCGATGTTCGGCAGGTGGTGCTCCTCGAGCTTCGGCGCGGGGAACGGGATGTCGAAGCCGGTCACGCGGCCCACGGGCGCCGCCAGCGAGTGGAAGCAGCGCTGCTGGATCCGGGCCACCAGCTCGGAGGCCACGGACGCGAAGCCCTGCGGCTCGGCGACGACGACGGCGCGGCCGGTCTTGGCGACCGAGGCGGTCATCGTGTCCTCGTCCAGCGGGTTCACGGTGCGCAGGTCCACGACCTCCACCGCGAGCCCCTCCTCCGCGGCCGCGTGGGCGGCGGCGAGGCAGGTGGGGACGGAGGGGCCGTAGGAGACGAGGGTGACGTCCGTGCCCTCGCGGACGACGGCGGCGCGCGCCCAGGCCTCGCCGTGCTCCTTCTTGTCCTCGACGCGGGCCCAGCCCTCCTCGAACTCTTCGCGCAGCTGGTCGAGGTCGAGCTCGGCCTTGGTCCAGTACATCTTCTTGGGCTCCATGAAGACCACCGGATCGTCCAGACGGATGGCCGAGCGCAGCATCATGTACGCGTCCTTCACCGAGGCCGGGGTGTACACCTTCAGGCCCGGGGTGTGCGCGTAGTAGGACTCGGAGGAGTCGCAGTGGTGCTCCACGCCGCCGATGCCGCCGCCGTAGGGGATGCGGATGGTGATCGGCATGGGCGTGGCGCCCTTGGTGCGGTTGCGCATCTTGGCCACGTGCGAGGCGATCTGCTCGAAGGCCGGGTATGCGAACGCGTCGAACTGCATCTCGATCACGGGGCGGGCGCCGCCGAGGGCCATGCCCACGGCCATGCCCGCGATGCCGGACTCGGCCAGCGGGGTGTCGAAGCAGCGCTCCTCGCCGAAGCGCGCGGTCAGCCCGTCCGTGATGCGGAAGACACCGCCGAGGGTGCCGACGTCCTCGCCGAACACCACCACCATGTCGTCGGCGGCCATCTCGTCGGCCAGCGCCGCGTTGAGCGCGGCGGCGAAGGTCAGGGTCGCCATGCTCAGGCCTCCTGGTGCTCGGAACGGGACAGCTCCTCGGCCAGCTGCGCGCGCTGGGCGGCGAGCTGCGGGGTCTGCACGGAGTAGACGTGGTCGAACAGCTCGAGCGGATCGAGCTCCGTCTCGGCGTTCATGGCGTCACGCAGCTGCTGCGCGACGTCCTCGGCGTCGCGGGCGATCTGGGCCGAGACCTCCTCGGTGAGGGCGCCGGTGGACTCGAGGTAGGCGGTCATGCGGCGCAGCGGGTCGCGCGCCTCCCACTCCTTCACCTCGGCGTCGTCGCGGTAGCGCGAGGGGTCGTCCGTGTTGGTGTGCGCCTGCATGCGGTAGGTGTCCGCCTCCACGAGGAAGGGGCCCTGGCCCTGCCGGCACAGCTCCACGGCGCGGCCCAGCACGGCCAGCAGGGCGCCGAGGTCGTTGCCGTCCACGCGCTCGCCGGCCAGGCCGTAGCCCACGGCCTTGTGGGCCAGGGACGGGGCGGCCGACTGCTTGGCGAACGGCACGGAGATGGCGAACTTGTTGTTCTGCACGAAGAAGATCACCGGCAGCTTGAACACGGCCGCGAAGTTCAGCGCCTCGTGGAAGTCGCCCTCGGAGGTGCCGCCGTCGCCGACCATGGCCAGGCACACGACCTCCTCGCCGCGCAGGCGGGCGGCCTTGGCCATCCCGACGGCGTGCAGCATCTGGGTGGTCAGGGGCGTGGACTGGATGGAGACGTGGTGCTTCTGGGGGTCGTAGCCCTGATGCCAGGTGCCCTGGTAGGCCACCATCACCTCGAGCGGCGGGACGCCGCGGGCGATCACGGCCACGGTGTCGCGGTAGGTCGGGAACAGCCAGTCGTCCTCGCCCAGGCAGACGGCGGCGGCGACCTCGGAGGCCTCCTGGCCGTGCGAGGACGGGTAGACGGCCATGCGGCCCTGGCGCACCAGGGCGTAGGCCTGGTCGTTGACGCGGCGGCCGATGACGAGGTGGCGGTAGGCGGCCAGCAGCTCGTCGTCGGAGGGCAGGGGATACTCGTGGCCGGGCTCGGTGCCCTGCTCCTCCGGGGCCAGCAGGGTGCCGTCCTCGCCGATCAGCTGGATGCGGCGGGCGGCGGGGAGCAGGTACTCCTCGAGGGAGATGCCGAAGGCGGCGCCGGCGTTCGGGCGGGTCTCGGCCTCGTCGGTCCGGGCGGCCCCGGGCACGGCGGGGGTGGGGTCACTCATGGCGGGTCCTCTCGATCTGTGGCCTTCAGTGTGCCCAAGAGGGTCAATGTGTCGCGCGCTCACTCGGGATCACGAGACGATCCGGTGCAAATCAGGCACTCCATCGGACAAACTGCTATTGTGACTCGTGCCACGCAGACGGTCCGCCGCCGCGTGGCCGACCCCATCCGCCCCGCCCCAGGAGGAGCCATGGCCGCCGAGCCGCTGGACCGCGTGGACCGCGCGATCGTCCGCGAACTGACGCAGGACGGGCGGATGTCCGTCGCGGCCCTGGCCGAGCGCGTGCACATCTCCCGCGCGCACTGCTACTCGCGCCTGAACCGCCTGCAGGACGCAGGCGTGATCACAGGCTTCACCGTGCGGGTCGACCCCGTCAAGGTCGGCTTCGGGGCCTCCGCCCACGTGACCATGAAGCTGCGTCAGCACGACTGGCGAGAGCTGCGCGCCACGCTCCTGGCCATCCCCGAGGTCTCCCACGTCTCCCTCGTGGGCGGGAACATGGACGTGATCCTGCTGGTCCGCGCGCGGGACACCGCCGACCTGCGCCGCGTGATCTTCGACGAACTGCAGACCCTGCCGAGCGTCGTCGACACGCAGACGTACATGGTCTTCGACGACCAGGCCTCCGGGCAGACCATCCCCCCGGACGAGACCGCCGACTGAGCCGACGGTCCGGTGCCCCGGTCAGCGGGGGCGCACGACGACGGGCGGCGGGTCCGCCACGGCCCCCGGCCCGCGCGGCAGCACCGCGGCGAACACGACCGCTCCGAGACCGCAGACGACCGCGAGGGAGCCGACGCCGACGGCCAGCCCGGCCGCGGCGGTCGCCCCGGAGAGCAGCAGCGGCCCGGCGAGCATCCCCGCGTCGGACATCGAGCGCCACAGACCGAGGAACGGGGCGCGCGCGTTCGGCGGCGAGTGGTCCGCCCCGAGGGTCATCACGATCCCCGCGCCGAAGCCGTTGCCGATGCCCAGCAGCACCGCCGCCGCCGCGAACGCCGTCGGCTCCCGGGTGAGGCTGATCGCCAGGAACCCCGCCCCCAGCAGGGTCAGGCACGGCACCGCCACGGCGCGCCGGCCGAAGCGGTCCATGAGCCGGCCCGAGGGGTAGAAGAGCAGCAGGTCCGCCGCGCCGGCCAGGCCGAAGACGAGCGACGCCGTCGCCGCGTCCAGGCCCAGGTGCGTGGCCCACAGCGGGATGACGGCGTTGCGCGCCGCGCGGGCGGCGGAGACGGCCACGACACCGAAGCCGGCCGTGAGCAACGCCCCGCGCCGGGCGCGCGCCACGTCCCGCAGCCGGGGTCGACCGGCCGGGCCGGGCTCCTCCCCCGCCGCCGGATCGGACGCCGGCACCGGCAGATCCCGGATCCGCAGGCACAGCAGGGCGCCGACGGCCATGGCCGCGGCGGCCGCGGCGAACGCGCCGTCCAGCCCGAGCGGGGCCTGCGCGGCGGCACCCAGGAACGGGCCCAGGAACGTCCCGATCCGCACGGTCCCGCCGAGCGTGGACATCGCGCGGGCCCGGTGCGTGGCCGGCACCGCCACCGCCAGGTACGCCTGGCGGGCCAGGTTGAACCCGGCCCCGGCCATGCCCACGGCGAGCACCGCGGCCAGGAACAGCGCCAACCGCCCCGGTTCGGCCACCCCCGCCGCCGACGGCCCGGAGGACACCCCGGCCGTCGTCGCCCAGGCCAGACCCGCGCCGACCGTGCCGAGCCCGGCGGAGACGACCATGGTGACCCGCTCCCCCGCCCGGGCCGCGAGCGCCGAGGCCGGCCCGTTGGCCACGAGCGAGCCGAGCCCCACCAGCAGCACGACGGCAGCCGCCCGCGCCGCGTCCAGGCCGAGGGCCAGCGCCGCCACCGCGAGCGCGGGCGTCATGGCGCCCAGGCCGACGGCGTAGACGGTGGAGGGGGCGTAGATCTGCACGGCGTCGCGCAGCGCCTCCCGGGTGCGGGCGGCGGAGGCGGAGCGGGGACGCATGCCCGCGAGCGTAGCGGGACGGCACGCGCGCGATCGTCGTGGGACCGGGTCACTACGCTGGTGCCATGGCCTCCCGCACCGCCTCTCCACCGCCCTCGCCCGCCCCGTCCCCCGCCGCTGCCCGCGGCGCCCTGGACCGGTACTTCCGCATCACCGAGCGCGGCTCGTCGGTGGGCCAGGAGTTCCGCGGCGGCCTCGCCACGTTCCTGGCGATGAGCTACATCGTGGTGCTGAACCCGCTGATCCTGTCCGGGCCCGACTCGGCCGGGAACACCCTGGGCATCCCCGCCGTGGCCGCCGTCACCGCGCTCGTGGCGGGCGTCATGACCATCGTCATGGGCGTGTGGGCGCGGCACCCGTTCGCGGTGGCCGCGGGCCTGGGCGTCTCCGCGTTCGTCTCCATCACCATCGCCACGACGCCGGGGCTCACCTGGCCCCAGCTGATGGGCCTCGTCACCCTCGCCGGTCTCGTGATGCTGCTGCTCGTGGTGACCGGCTTCCGCCGTGCCGTGTTCGACGCGGTCCCGGAGGCGCTGAAGTCCGGCATCGTGGTGGGCATCGGCCTGTTCATCGCACTGATCGGCCTCGTCAACGCCGGGTTCGTGCGGCGGCTGCCGGACGCCGCCGACACCACGGTCCCGGTGGGCCTGGGCACGGGCGGCGAGCTCGAGGGCTGGCCCGTGCTGGTCTTCGTCGTCGGGCTGCTGCTGACCGCGGTCCTCGTGATCCGCAAGGTGCGCGGCGCCATCCTGATCGGCATCGTCGCGGCGACGATCCTCGCCAACGTGCTGGAGGCCGTGTTCCACATCGGCCCCTCCGTGGACGCCGACGGGAACGCCGTGCCCACCGGCTGGTCCCTGATCGCCCCCTCCCTGCCCGAGTGGACCGCCCCGGACCTGCACCTGCTCGGCAGCGTGGACCTGTTCGGCGCCTTCACCTCCGTGGGCGGGCTGATGGCCTCCCTGCTCGTGTTCGCGATCCTGCTCTCCGTGTTCTTCGACGCGATGGGCGTCTCCGTGGGCCTGGCCCGCGAGGCCGGCACCGTGAACCCGGACGGCTCCATCCCCGACCTGAACCGGGTGCTCGCCGCGGACGCGCTCGCGGTCACGGTGGGCGGTGGCGCCTCCGGCTCGGCGCACCAGATCTTCGTGGAGTCCGGCACCGGCATCGGCGAGGGCGCCCGGACCGGCCTGGCCTCCGTGTTCACCGGCCTGTTCTTCCTCGCGGCCGTGTTCCTCTCCCCGCTCATCCACCTCGTGCCGTTCGAGGCCGTGGCCCCCGCGCTCGTGGTGGTCGGGTTCATGATGTGCCAGCACGTGGTGCAGATCGACTGGTCCGACCCGGGCGCGGCCTTCCCCGCGTTCCTCACGTTCATCCTCATGCCGTTCACCTACTCGATCGTCAACGGCATCGGCGCCGGCGTGGTGGCCTACGCGGTGATCCGCACGGGCCAGGGCCGCGGCCGCGAAGTGCACCCGCTGCTGTGGTTCGTGGCGCTCGCGTTCGTCGCGTACTTCGGGCTCGGCGTGGTCCGGGCGGCCCTCGGCCTGAACTGACCCGCCACCCCCGACGGCGGCGCACCGGACCGGTGCGCCGCCGTCGTCGTGCGCGGCGCGGGGTGTCGGCCCCGCCCCGCGCGGCGTGATGGGATGGGCCGCATGCCCCAGACCACGTCGCACGCCCCCGTCCCGCCGTCCGCCTCCGCCGAGCCCGTGACCCGCCGCCACCACGGCCACACGTTCCAGGACGACTTCGAGTGGCTGCGCGGCAAGGCGGAGCCCCGCGTGCTCGAGCACCTGGCCGCCGAGAACGCGTACACCGAGGCCGTGACCGCGGACCAGGCGCCGCTGCGCGAGGCGATCGTCGGCGAGATCAAGGCCCGCACGGTGGAGACGGACCGCTCCGTGCCCGCCCGCCGGGACGGGTGGTGGTACTTCGTGCGCACCCGCGAGGGCGCCGAGTACCCGATCCACTGCCGCGTGCCCGCACGCGACACCGGCGACCTCGAGGCCGACTGGACCCCGCCCGTCATCACCCCGGACGCCGCCCTGCCGGGCGAGCAGGTGATCCTGGACGGCAACGCCGAGGCCGAGGGCCACCCGTTCTTCGCGCTCGGCGGCCTGCACATCAGCCCGGACGCCACCCGGGTGGCCTACGCCGTGGACCACACCGGCGACGAGCGCTTCACCCTGCGCGTGCGCGAGATCGCCACGGGCGAGGACCTGCCGGACGCGGTCGAGAACGTGGCCCACGGCGTCCGCTTCGACCGCTCGGGCACCCGCGTGTTCTACACCGTGTGGGACGACTCGTGGCGGCCGTACCAGGTCAAGGCCCACGTGCTCGGCACCGACCCGGCCGAGGACGTGATCCTGCACGAGGAGGCCGACCCGGGCATGTGGACCGGCTTCGAGGGCGTGGCCGACCGCACCCAGCTGCTGATCGGCGTCGGCAACTCGGAGGTCTCCGAGACCCTCGTGGTCGACCTGCCGGAGGACCCCGCCGCGCCCCTGCCCGCCCCGCGCGTGCTGATCCCCCGCGCGTGGCGGATGCTCGCCGACGTCGAGCCCATCACCGACGCCGACGGCGTCCGCCGGCTGCTCGTGGTCCACGACCGCGCCCTGGACGACGACGGCGCCCCCGTCGCCGCGCCCAACGGGATGCTCTCGGTGGTCGCCGAGGCGGACGTCGCCGACCGCGGCGCCTGGCGCACGGTCGTCCCGCACCGCGAGGACGTGAAGGTCGACGGTGTCATGGTCACCCTGACCCACGCCGCCCTGGCCGTGCGCCGGGAGACGACCCCGCGCGTCGTCGTCACCGAACTGGACGCCGTGCTGGCCGGGCAGGCCGCGCACTGGCGCGAGCCCGCGTTCGACGAGGAGCTCTACGCGTGCCATCTGTCCGCGACGGCGGCCGAGTCCCCGTTCCTGCGGCTGGCCTACACGTCCTGGATCACGCCCGCGCGCGTGCTGGACGTCTCGGCGGCGACCGGCGAGGTGCACCTGCGCCGCGAGACGGAAGTGCCCGGCTACGACCCGGCCGACTACGTGGCCGAGCGCGTGTGGGCGCCCGCGTCCGAGCCGTCGTCGGTGACCGGGGAGGACGTGCGGATCCCCGTCACCGTGATCCGGCGCCGCGACGTGAAGCCGGACGGGACGGCCCCGTGCGTGGTGTACGGCTACGGCTCCTACGAGATGTCCATGGACCCCGTGCTGGGTGTGGCCCGGCTGTCCCTGCTGGACCGGGGCGTGGTGTTCGCGGTCGCGCACGTGCGCGGCGGCGGCGAACTGGGCCGGCGCTGGTACGAGGACGGCAAGAAGCTGGCCAAGCGGCACTCCTTCACGGACTTCGTGGACGCCACCCGGCACCTCGTGGACCTCGGCTGGGCGGACCCGGCGCGCGTGGCCTGCATGGGCGGCTCGGCCGGCGGCCTGCTCATGGGCGCGGTGCTGAACCTCGCGCCGGAGCTGTACCGGGCGTGCCTGGCGGTGGTGCCGTTCGTGGACGCGCTCACCACCATCCTCGACCCGGAGCTGCCGCTGTCCGCGCTCGAGTGGGAGGAGTGGGGCAACCCGATCGAGGACGCGGCCGTGTACGAGGCCATGCGCGCCTACACCCCGTACGAGAACGTGCGGGCGGTGGACTACCCGGCGATCGCGGCCGTGACGAGCCTGAACGACACCCGCGTGCACTACGTCGAGCCGGCCAAGTGGGTGGCCCAGCTGCGGCGGACGGTGACGAGCGACCAGGCCACGCCCCTGGCCGAGGGCGGCGCCCCGATCCTGCTGCGCACCGAGATGGACGGCGGCCACGGCGGCGCGTCCGGCCGGTACCAGGGCTGGGAGGACACCGCGTGGGAGTACGCGTTCCTGCTGACGGCGCTGGGGGCGACGGCGCGGATCGACTGAGCCTGGGTGGGCCCTCCGTCAGCCCGCGCACCCGTCGATGCGCTGGTGCACCGCGCGCGAACCAGAGAGTACTGCTGTCAGAACGGCCCTGGAACGACCGAATTGTCTGGCCCGCCGGGCGAGGCGGGCGGCCCACCCCCGTCTCGCCCGGCGGGCCTAGACTCGGGCCCCATGAGCACCCCGCAGCCCGACGCCGCCCGCCCCGACCGCGACCGCCTGCCCGAGCAGGTCTCCGACATCTTCGACCCCACGCGCTGGCGCGTGGTCGAGGGCTTCGACTTCGAGGACCTGACCTACCACCGCCAGGTGGAGCGCGACGCCGACGGCCGCTGGGTGCGCGACCTGCCCACGGTGCGCATCGCCTTCGACCGCCCCGAGGTCCGCAACGCGTTCCGGCCCGGCACCGTGGACGAGCTCTACCGCGCTCTCGACCACGCCCGCATGACCCCGGACGTGGGCACGGTGCTGCTCACCGGCAACGGCCCCTCCCCCAAGGACGGCGGCCACGCGTTCTGCTCCGGCGGGGACCAGCGCATCCGCGGCCGCGACGGCTACCGCTACGCCGAGGGGGAGACGGCCGAGACCATCGACCCGGCCCGCGCCGGACGCCTCCACATCCTCGAGGTCCAGCGCCTGATGCGCACCTCCCCCAAGGCGATCATCGCCGTCGTGAACGGCTGGGCGGCCGGCGGCGGCCACTCGCTGCACGTGGTCGCGGACCTGACCCTCGCCTCCCGCGAGCACGGGAAGTTCAAGCAGACGGACGCCACCGTGGGCTCCTTCGACGCCGGCTACGGCTCGGCCCTGCTCGCCCGGCAGGTGGGCCAGAAGCGCGCCCGCGAGATCTTCTTCACGGCGCGCGAGTACTCGGCCGAGGAGATGGTGGCCATGGGCGCGGTGAACGAGGCCGTGGACCACGAGCGCCTCGAGGAGGTCGCCCTCGAGTACGCCGCGGACATCAACCGTCAGTCCCCGCAGGCCCTGCGCATGCTCAAGTTCGCGTTCAACCTTCCCGACGACGGCATGGCCGGCCAGCAGGTCTTCGCCGGCGAGGCCACGCGCATGGCCTACATGACGGACGAGGCCGTGGAGGGCCGGGACGCGTTCCTGCAGAAGCGCGACCCGGACTGGTCCGCCTTCCCGTACCACTTCTGACCGACCGCCACGGCAGGACGGGGACCCGCCCATGCTCGCACTGCTCAACGACCAGCCCATCCTCGTCCTCATGGCCACCGTCGCCCTGGGCGCCGCCGTCGGCACCATCCCCCTGGGCAAGATCCGCCTCGGCGCCTCGGGAGCACTGTTCGTGGGCCTGCTCGTCGGGGCGGTGCTGCCCGACGTCGGCGACCGGCTGGCCCTGTTCCAGAGCTTCGGCCTGGCCCTGTTCGCCTACCTGATCGGGCTCGGCGCCGGCAAGGTGTTCTTCCGGGACCTGCGCCGCAACCTGCCCCTGATGCTGGCCGCCGTCGTCGTGGTGATCCTCACCGCCTTCACGGTGCACCCGCTGGCCGCGCTGCACAACCTGGACCTGCCGACGGCGATCGGCGTGTGGACGGGTTCGCTCACCGCGACGCCGGCGATGGCGCTGGCGAACCAGCTCACCGGCGGGCAGGCCCCGGCCGTGGGCTATGGGCTTTCCTACCTGGTGGGCGTGGTCGGCACCATCATCGCGATCACCCTGCTCGCCGCCCGCCCGTGGAGCAGTTCCCCGCGCGATCCGGCGCCGGTGACCGACGGCAAGCTGCGCTTCACCGCCGCGGTCGCCACCTCCGCCCTCGCCGTGCGGGAGATCCCCGGGATCTCCGAGGGGCTGGTGCGCGTGGTGGCGCTGCGCCACGGCGGCGTGGCCCGGATCGCCGGCTCCGCCGACCGGATCGAACCCGGGGACGAGGTCGTCCTGGACGGCACGGAGAAGAACATCGACGCGGCCGTGCAGGCCTTCGGCCGCCGCACCGGCGCCGACCCGGCGCGGGTGATGAACCCGCTGCAGACCTCCATGGTCATCGTCACCGCCCGCGCCCTGGCCGATCGCCGCCTGGGCACGCTGTCCCTGCGCGAGCGCTTCGGCACCGACGTCGCCCGGCTGCGGCGCGACGACGTCGAGTCGCTGGCCACCCCGCAGACCGAGCTCAAGGTCGGCGACCGGGTGCTCATCGTGACCACCGCGCCGCGGATGGAGGCGGTGCGCGACTTCTTCGGCAACTCGACCCGCGGGCTCTCGAACCTGGACTGGATCTCCCTGGGCACGGGCATGGCGCTGGGCTACCTGCTGGGCATGGTGACAATCCCGCTTCCGGGCGGGGCCTCCTTCTCCCTCGGCCCGGCGGCCGGGTGCATCCTCGTCGGCCTCGCCCTCGGTGCGATCGGCCGAACGGGACCCACGGTGTGGGAGCCGTCCACGGAGATCGCGCTGACGCTGCGGCAGTTCGGCCTCATGCTCTTCCTGGGCGTGGTGGGCCTGGCCGCCGGCCCGGCGTTCATCGAGACGGTGTTCACCCGGGTCGGCGGGCTGGCCATCCTGATGTCCGCCGTGCTCACCGCGCTGACCGCGGCCCTGCTCATCGCCGCGGCACGGCTGCTGGGGCAGTCCGTGGATCGCACCTACGGGGCGCTGGCGGGCATCACGGGCCAGCCGGCGATCCTGGACTACGCGCTCTCCCGGTCCACCGACGCCCGCGTGACCGAGGGGTACGCCCAGCTGTTCGCGCTGATCATGGTGGTCAAGATCGCCACCGTGCCGTTCATGCTCTGACCGGCCGGGCGGATCCGTCCGACCGTCGGGCCTCCTACACTCGGGGCCATGCCCGCCACCGCCGATGCCCTCGCCCGCGCCACGGACGCCCTCGCGGCGGCCTTCGACGGCGGCGCCCCCGTCGAGCTGACCGCCGACGGCGCCGTCCTCGCCCGACCCGAGGCCCGCGATTCACTCCGCTGCGGCGACCCGGACGCCGTCGCCGTGGTGCGCACCTCCGGGTCCACGGGCACGCCGAAGCAGATCGTCCTGACCGGCGCGGCCCTGCGCGCCTCGGCCGCGGCCACGGCCCGGCGGCTCGGCGGCGAGGGGGCGTGGCTGCTGGCCCTCGGCGTGCACTACGTGGCCGGGCTCGCCGTGCTCTCCCGCTCGATCGCGGCCGGGACCGCACCCGTGGCCCTGCCACCGGGCCCGTTCACGCCCGCGTCGTTCGCCACCGGGGCGGCCGCCCTGCCCGACGACGCCGGCCCCCGGCTCGTCTCGCTCGTCCCCACCCAGCTCGCCCGCCTCCTCGCGGCCGACGCCGACCCGGCCGGGCGGGCGGCCCTGCGCTCCTTCGACCGCGTGCTCGTGGGCGGCGCCCGGCTCGATCCCGCGCTGCGGGCCGCGGCCGAGGCGGCGAGGGTGCGCCTCACCGCCACCTACGGCATGGCCGAGACGTGCGGCGGCTGCGTCTACGACGGCGTGCCGCTGCCCGGCGTCACCGCCGCGGTGGCCCCCGACGACCCCGACGCCCCGCCGCGCGTGCGCCTGGCCGGGCCCATGGTGGCGGCCGGCTACCTCGACGACCCCGCCCGCACCGCCGCCCACTTCGTCACCGCCGTGGACGGCGCCCGCGCCTTCCTGACCGAGGACACGGGCATCCTCTCCCCCACGGACGACGGGGGCGTGCGGCTGGCCGTGACCGGCCGCCTGGACGACGTCGTCATCACGGGCGGGGTGAAGGTGTCCGCGGCCGCGGTGACCGCGGTGCTCGAGGCCCACCCGGGCGTCGCGGCGGCCCACGTGGCCGGCGTGGCCGACCCCGAGTGGGGGCAGCGGCTCTGCGCGGCGGTGGTGCCGGCGGACCCCGCTTCCCCGGTCGGCGAGAACGCCCTGCGCGCCCACATCCGGGACGCACTCGGCGCGGCGGCCGTGCCCAAGACCTGGCTCGCCCTGGACGCCCTCCCCCTGCTCTCCACCGGCAAGACCGACCGGCAGGCGCTCGCCGCCCGGTTCACCGCAGCGGGCTGAGCGGGTCCGGGCCGGGCCGTGGGGGCCGCGTTCGCCCCGGACGGAACCCGCCGACCCCGCGCGTGGGAGAATGACCCAGGCCCGGCCGACGTCGGGCCCCGGCCGCGCTCCGCCGTCGACCCGGCCCGCCGCGCGCCGATCCCCACCCCGCTCCCCAGGAG
>NZ_JABFBA010000013.1:0-37312 GCF_017168445.1 Micrococcus sp. KRD026
TCCGTCCCCCTCGACCCCGCGGGCGCGCCGCATCGGCCGCAGCTGCCCGGCTCCGAGCGCACCCCGCCCGCCCGGACGCTCGTGGAGCTCTTCGACGCCACGGCGCGCGAGCACCCGGACGCGACCGCCCTGGACGACGGCGTCGAGCCGCTGACGTACGCGGAGCTGCGGGAGCGCGTCGACGAGACCGCCCGCCACCTGTGGGCCGCCGGCGTGCGGGCGGGAGACCGGGTCGGCGTGCGGATCGCCTCGGGCACGGCCGCGCTGTACGTCTCGATCCTCGGCGTGCTCGCCGCCGGCGCGGCCTACGTCCCCGTGGACGCGGACGATCCGGAGGAGCGCGCCCGCCTCGTGTTCGGCGAGGCGAAGGTGGCCGGCGTCCTCACCGACGAGCGGGTCTACGCCCCGCACCCCGAGCACACCGCGGACCCGGCCGCGGAGGCCCGCGCCCCCGGGCTCGAGGACGACGCGTGGATCATCTTCACCTCTGGCTCGACGGGCACCCCCAAGGGCGTGGCGGTGAGCCACCGCTCGGCCGCGGCCTTCGTGGACGCCGAGGCGCGGATCTTCCTGGCGGACGATCCGCTCGCCCCGGGCGACCGCGTGCTGGCGGGACTGTCCGTCGCGTTCGACGCCTCGTGCGAGGAGATGTGGCTCGCCTGGCGTCACGGTGCGTGCCTGGTCCCGGCCCCCCGCTCGCTCGTGCGCTCCGGCATGGACCTCGGCCCGTGGCTCGCCGAGCGGCGCATCACCGCCGTGTCCACCGTGCCGACCCTCGCCGCGATGTGGCCCACCGAGGCCATGGACAACGTCCGGCTGCTGATCTTCGGCGGCGAGGCCTGCCCGCCCGACCTCGCCGCGCGCCTGGCGGAGGACGGCCGCGAGGTCTGGAACACCTACGGCCCCACGGAGGCCACCGTCGTCGCGTGCGCGGCCCCGCTCACCGGTCTCGGCCCGGTCCGCATCGGCCTGCCCCTGGACGGCTGGGACCTGGCCGTCGTCGACCCGCAGACCACGCTGCCCGTGGCCGAGGGCGAGACGGGCGAGCTGATCATCGGCGGCGTCGGCCTGGCCCGCTACCTCGACCCGGCCAAGGACGCCGAGAAGTACGCCCCCATGCCCTCCCTCGGCTGGATGCGCGCCTACCGCTCCGGCGACCTCGTGGTCTTCGAACCGGAGGGCCTGCTGTTCGTCGGCCGCGCCGACGACCAGGTGAAGCTCGGCGGCCGGCGCATCGAGCTCGGCGAGGTGGACGCGGCCCTCCAGGCCCTGCCCGGTGTCCACGGCGGCGCCGCGGCCGTGCAGACCACCCCGGCGGGCCACCAGATCCTCGTCGGCTACCTCGTGCCCGCGGACCCCGAGGCCGGGCTCGACCTGCACATGGCCCGCGAGCACCTCGCGGCGGAGCTGCCGGCCGCCCTCGTGCCCCGGCTGGCCGTCGTGGACTCCCTGCCCACGAAGACCTCCGGCAAGGTGGACCGCCACGCGCTGCCGTGGCCCCTGCCCGGCGCCGAGGTGGACGAGGACGCGCCCCAGCCGGACGAGGACACCGCCGACGGCTGGGTGCTGCGCCAGTGGGCGGACGTGCTCGGCGCGCCCCCCAAGGACGCCGACACCGACTTCTTCGAGGCCGGCGGCGGCTCACTCGCCGCGGCCCAGCTCGTGGCCCGCCTGCGCCTGCGCCACCCGGCCGTGACCGTCCAGGACGTCTACCGCAACCCCACCGCCGGGGCCCTCGTGGCCGCCGTCGTGGGCGAGGACGGCCCCCGCGGCATCGAGGTGCACGACCGGCACGTCGACCGCACCCGCCACCGCACCCAGTGGGTCCAGACCCTCGTGGGGCTGCCCGTGTTCGTCCTGCCCGCCCTGCGCCTGGGCGTGTGGACCGGCCTGGCCCTGAACCTGCTGACGCTCTCCGGGCTCGCGCCCGGGCTGCCCACCGTGCCGTGGTGGGTGCTGATCGTGGCCGGCCTGCTGGTGGTGACCGTGCCCGGCCGCATGCTGCTCACCGCCGCGACGGCCCGGCTGCTGCTGCGCGGCGTGAGCCCCGGGTCCTACCCGCGCGGCGGCCGCGTCCACCTGCGCCTGTGGCTCGCCCAGCAGATCAGCGACCTCGTGGACCCCTACTCGCTGGCCGGCGCCACGTGGGTGCCCGCCTACGCGCGGCTGCTGGGCAACCGGATCGGCAGGGACGTGGACATGCACACCGTGCCACCGGTCACCGGCATGCTCACGGTCGAGGAGGGCGCCGCGATCGAGCCCGAGGTGGACCTGTCCGGCTACTGGGTCGACGGCGACGTCGTCCGGCTCGGCGAGGTGCGCATCGGCGCGGACGCCGTCGTGGGCGCCCGCTCCACGCTCCTGCCGGGCGCCCGGGTCGGCGCCGGGGCGCACGTCGAGGCCGGGTCCACCGTCGCCGGGCGGGTGCGCGGCGGCCAGCGCCACGCCGGCTCCCCCGCCGTCAAGGTGGGCAAGGTGAAGTCCCGCGGCCCCGCCGAGGCGCCGCGGGAGACCCCGGGCTGGCGCCTGATGGCGACCGTCCTCTCGACCCTCATCTCCCTCCTGCCGCTCGTCTCCGCCGCCGCGGCGGCCGCGGTGGCCGCGTGGTCGCTGACCTGGTGGCCGCCGGCCCCGGAGGCGGGACCGCTGGCCGCCGTCGGGACCACCGCGGCGCGCCTGCTGGCCGCGAGCCCCCTGGTGGCCGGCGTGTGGTTCCTGATCCAGATGCTGCTCGTGCTCGTCACGGTGCGCCTGCTCGCGCTCGGCATCACGGAGGGGCACCACCCCGTGCGCTCCCGGGTCGGCTGGCAGGTGTGGGCCACCGAGCGCGTCCTCGACGCCGCCCGCGACCAGCTCTTCCCGATCTACGCCTCCCGCTTCACGCCGACGTGGCTGCGCCTGCTGGGCGCCGAGGTGGGCCGCGGCGTCGAGGCCTCCACCGTGGTGCTCGTGCCGTGCATGACCCGCGTGGGCGACGGCGCGTTCCTCGCCGACGACACGATGGTCTCCTCCTACTCCCTCGACGGCGGGTGGATGCACGTGGCCCCCGCGAAGGTCGGCAAGCGCTCGTTCGTGGGCAACTCCGGCATGGTGCCCGGCGGCCGTACCCTGCGCCGCGACTCGCTCGTGGCGGTGCTGTCCACCACCCCGGCCAAGACCAAGGCGGGCACGTCCTGGATGGGCTCCCCGCCCGTGCGCCTGCGCCGCAACGAGGTCACCGCGGACGTCTCCCTCACCTACGATCCGCCGGCCCGGCTCAAGGCCGCCCGCACCGCCTGGGAGCTGCTGCGCGCGATCCCGGTGTGGCTGCACGTGGCCCTGTCCATCGCCGTCGGCGCGACGCTGGCCGCCCTCATCGCGGTCGGCACGTGGGTGCTGGCCTTCGTCCTGGGCGGCGTCGTCCTGCTCGCGGCCGGCGCGGTCGCGGCGGGCCTGACCGTGCTCGCCAAGCGGGTCTTCGTCGGCCGGATCCGTGCGGGCGAGCACCCGCTGTGGTCCTCGTTCATCTGGCGCAACGAGGTCGCGGACACCTTCACCGAGTTCCTCGCCGCCCCGTGGTTCAGCCGGGCCGCGGCCGGCACCCCCGCCCTGGTCTGGTTCCTGCGCGCGATGGGCGCCCGCATCGGTCACGGCGCCTGGGTCGAGTCCTACTGGCTGCCCGAGGCCGACCTCGTGGAGCTCGGCGACGGCGCCACCGTGAACCGCGGCTGCGTCGTCCAGACCCACCTGTTCCACGACCGCGTGATGTCCCTGGACGCCGTCGTCCTGGAGGACGGCGCCACCCTCGGCCCCCACTCCGTGGTGCTGCCCGCCGCTCGCCTGGGCCGCGGCACCACCGTCGGCGCCGGGTCCCTCGTGATGCGCGGCGAGGAGCTGCCCGCCGGCACGTGGTGGCTCGGCAACCCGGTCTCCCCGTGGCGTCGTCCCGACGGCGAGCCCGCCGCCGCGGCCACCCCCTCCCGAGAGGAAGCATGAGCACCGATCCCTACGTCCCGGGCGTCGGCACCGACGCCGCCACCATCGAGCACATCGCGCTGGACCTCGACGTGCGCCTGGCCGCGAACCGGGTCTCCGGCACCGCCGTCCTGCGCGTGCGCCTGACGAAGCAGAGCCGCCGCATCGAGCTGGACCTGCACCGGCTGCGCGTGTCCCGGGTGGACGCCGTCATCGACGGCCGCGCCATCGCCTCCTCGTTCACCCAGCCGGGCCGCGCCCCGAGCCGCCTCGTCGTGGACCTGGGCGAGAGCCGGCCGGAGGGCACGCTCGTGGAGCTCACCGTGGTCTACGCGGGCACGCCCACGCTGCGGCGCAGCCCATGGGGCACCATCGGCTGGGAGGAGCTCACGGACGGCGTGCTCGTGGCCGGGCAGCCCCACGGGGCCTCCACGTGGCTGCCGTGCGTGGACTCCCCCACCTCGCGCTCGACGGCGGAGATCACCCTCACCTGCGATGCGGGCTACCTGCCCGTCGCCAACGGCGTGGGCGCACCCGTGCGCACGCGCGGTTCGCGGGTCACGTGGCGGTGGCGGCTCGACCAGCCCGTGCCCGCCTACCTGCTCAGCGTGCAGATCGGCCGCTACCGGCTCGTGGACGCCGCCCCTCCCGCCGAGGGCCTGCCGCCGCTGCGTCTCGTGGTCTCCCCGCGGACCGAGCAGCGGGCCCGCCTGGCCCTCGCCCCCCAGCCGGCCATGATGGCCACGTTCATCGATGCCTACGGGGCGTACCCGTTCGAGGACTACACCGCGGTCGTGGCCGACGAGGAGCTCGAGATCCCGCTCGAGGCCGCGGGCATGTCCCTGTTCGGCACCAACCACCTGGACGGCTCGTGGGAGTCCGAGCGGCTGATCGCCCATGAGATGTCCCACCAGTGGTTCGGCAACGCCGTGACCCTGGGCCGCTGGTCCGACCTGTGGCTGCACGAGGGCTTCGCCTGCTGGTCCGAGTGGCTGTGGGCCGAGGCCTCGGGGCGGTCCAGCATCACCTCGATGGCGCGGCGGGCCTGGCAGAAGCTGGCCGCGCACCCGGTGGAGCAGGCGCTGGCCGAGCCCGGGCCGGAGGAGATGTTCGAGGACTGGGTGTACAAGCGCGGCGCGCTCACCGTGGAGGCGCTGCGGCACCTGCTCGGCGCGGACCTCTTCGGCTCCATGCTGCGCGCCTGGGTGCGGGAGCACCGGTTCGGCACCGTCGACTCCCTGGGTCTGCGCACGCACGTGCACGCATGGGCCCCGCACGCCGGGGTGAGCCGGGCGCAGGTGGACGAGCTCTTCGACGCGTGGACGCTGCGGCCCGCCCTGCCGCCGTTCCCGGGCTGAGGCGGCCGCGCGGTCGACTCAGCGGCCCCGCCGCGCCAGCGCCCCGACGAGACCGCCCGGCAGCCGGTCGGTCAGGTCCACCAGCACGACGTCGGCCGGCACGGTCAGCGCGTCGACGGCGGCGGGGTCGCCCGTGAAGCCGGTGCCGGCGGCCTTCACGAGCGCCTCCTTGCGCGTCCACAGCCGGGCCCGCGCGGCGGGCCTCTCGGGGCCGGGAAGCTCCCGCATTCGGGCGCGCTCCGCCGTCGAGAAGCCCACCCCGCCCAGGCCGTCCTCGTCCGCGAAGGCCGCGGCGTCCGCCCGCTCGACGTCCACCCCGAGGCCGAGCCCGTCGGCGGGCCGTGCCGGCGCCCACCACGCCCCGATCCGCGCCCGATCCTCGGCGCCGGGCATCCGGACGTGCGTGAACGAGACGAGCGCGACCCGGCCGGGAGGCAGGCCGGTCAGCGCGGGGACGCCGTGCGCGGCCGAGCCGCAGCCCGCGCAGGCGTGCCGGAGCCCGAGCGGCCCCACCGGCACGCCCCAGGCCGCCGTCAGGGCGGTGCGCACCTGACCGAGCAGCGCGGAGACGGCGTCGGCCGCCCCCGCCGAGGCGGGGACGGCCGACGTCAGGCCCCACGGGCCGGTCGCGGCGGACACGGTCAGCGCTGGACCGCCCCGTGCCGCTGCGCCGCGAGCGCGGTGGCCGCGGCGCGGGCCTCGGAGGCCTCCTCCGCGGTGAGCGTGCGGTCGGGGGCGCGGAACCGCAGGGAGAACGCGAGGGACTTCCGCCCCTCCGGCACGCCCGCGCCCCGGTAGACGTCGAACAGCTCGACGGCCTCGAGCAGCTCCCCGGCGCCCTCGGCGAGGGTCGCGCGCACGTCCCCGGCCACGACGGCCTCGTCCACCACGAGCGCCACGTCCTGCGTGCTCACGGGGAACGTGGACAGCGGCGCGGCGACCACGGTCTCGGGCGCCGCGGCGCACAGCGCGTCCAGGTCCAGCTCCCACACGCTCATGCGGGCGGGCAGATCCTCGGCCTCGAGCCACTGCGGGTGCAGCTCGCCGGCCACGCCCACCACCCGGTCCCCGTGCTCGGTCACGACGACGAGCTCGGCCACCCGGCCCGGGTGGAACGCGTGGTGCCGGCCCTGCCGGACGGTCAGCTCGACGCCGAGGACGTCGGCCACGTCGAGGGCCCCGGCGACCGCGTCCTGCCAGTCCACCGGGCGGGGGGCGTGGTCCGGCCCGGGCGCCGAGTCGTGCCCGGCGTACAGACCGGCCACGTGCCACGGCTGGGCGGGGATGCCGGCCTCGAGGTCGGCGAGGACCTCGGGGGAGGGATGGACCGCGCGCGGGGGGATCGTCGCCGAGCCCAGCTGCGCGCCGGGCAGGAAGACCAGCCCCATCTCGTACAGCGCCAGATCGCGGAAGCCGCGGCCGAGGTTGCGGCGCGCGGTCTCGACCAGGCCCGGCAGCAGCGACAGGCGCAGGTGCCGGTACTGGGAGGCGATCGGATTGGCCAGGGCCACCATCGCCAGGGCCTGGCCCTGCTCGTCCGAGTCCGCCCCGAAACGCCGGTTCTGCTCCTCGGAGACGAACGGGTAGGCGAGCACCTCGGTGAGACCCGCGGCCGCGAGCGCGGCCGACACGCGGCGACGCTGGGCCTGGCGGCGGGTGAAGCCGCGGCCCGGCGGGGCCACGGGCACCACCGAGGGGATCGCGTCGTAGCCGCGCAGGCGCGCGACCTCCTCGGCGAGGTCCTCGGGGATGCGCAGGTCCGTGCGCCACGACGGGGCGGTCACGGTCAGCCGTGGGGCGGCGTCGTCGGCGGCCTCGGCGACGGTCACCTCGGCACCCAGGGCCCGCAGCGTCTCCACGACCTCGTCGGTCGTGTACGCCACGCCCACCAGGGCGGAGGGGAAGTCGGCGGCCATCTCGACGACGGCCGGCTGCGGCCGCGTCCCGACGTCGGTGACCCCGGGCTCGGCGGTGCCGCCGGCGAGCTCGACGAGCAGCTGCACGGCCCGCTCGGCCGCCTCGTCGGCGACCTCCCAGTCGACGCCGCGCTCGTTGCGCTTCGACGCCTCCGAGGGCAGGCGGTGCCGGCGTCGCGTGCGGGCGATCGACACCGGGTCGAAGTTCGCGGACTCGACCACGATCGTGGTGGTGGCGTCCGTGACCTCGGTGGCGGCCCCGCCCATGACGCCCGCCAGGCCGATGGGGCCGGAGTCGTCCGCGATGAGCAGGTCCTCGGGGTCGAGCTCGCGCTCCTTGCCGTCGAGGGTGGTCAGGGTCTCTCCGGCCCGCGCGCGGCGCACCACGATCTCGCCGGAGAGCGTGTCCGCGTCGTAGAAGTGCAGGGGCTGGCCCAGCTCCCACATCACGTAGTTGGAGATGTCCACCGGCAGGGAGATGGTGCGGATGCCGGCCAGGCGCAGGCGCGCGGCCAGCCACGGCGGGGTCGGACGGGTCGCGTCCACGCCGGAGACCGTGCGGGCGACGAAGCGGGTGGCCCCGGGCTCGCCGTGGATCGGCGCGTCGTCGTCGATCCGGACGGCCGGGCCGGCGTCGTCGGCCGCGGGCGGGTGGACGGCGGCGGCCGGGTCCGTGAAGGGCACGCCGGTGGCGTGCGCGTACTCGCGCGCGACGCCGCGCATCGAGAACGCGTAGCCGCGGTCGGGCGTCACGTTGATCTCGGCGGCCTCGCCGTGCAGGTCCAGGACGTCCCGGGCGTCGGTGCCCGGCTCGGGGTCGAGCCCGAGGTCGCCGAGCACGATGATCCCGTCCGTGCCGTCGTCGCCCATGCCCAGCTCCGTGCTGGAGGCGATCATGCCGGCCGAGACGTGCCCGTAGGTCTTGCGGGGGCTGATGCGGAAGTCGCCGGGCAGCACCGCGCCGGGCAGGGTCACGACGACCTTGTCCCCGACCTCGAAGTTGTGGGCGCCGCACACGATGCCCTGCACGCCGGAGGGCTCGATGCCCTCGCCGGTGAGCGGCTGGGCGGCGCCCTCGGGAACCACCCGCACGGAGCACCAGTTGATGGTCTTGCCGTTCTTCTGCGGCTCGGGCTCCTTGGAGAGCACCTGCCCGACGACGATCGGGCCCTGCAGCTCGGCGGCCGGACGGTGGACGTCCTCCTCCTCGAGGCCGACGCGGACGAGGTCGGCCATCACGTCCTCGGCACGGTGCTCCGCGGGCACGGGGACGAACTCCCGCAGCCAACCCAGGGGGATGCGCATGGATCAGACCTCCATTCCGAAGTGCTGGGAGAAGCGGACGTCGCCCTCGATCATGTCGTGCATGTCCGGGACCTCGTTGCGGAACATGAGCGTGCGCTCCACGCCCATGCCGAACGCGAAGCCGGAGTACTCCTCCGGGTCCAGGCCCGCGGCACGCAGCACGTTCGGGTGCACCATGCCGCAGCCGCCCCACTCGATCCAGCGGGGCCCGCCCTTGGCGCCGGGGTGCCAGATGTCCAGCTCGGCGCTGGGCTCGGTGAACGGGAAGAAGTTCGGGCGCAGGCGGATGGCCGCCTCGGCCCCGAACATCTGGCGGGCGAAGTACTCGAGGGTGCCGCGCAGGTGGGCCATGGTCAGGCCCTTGTCCACGGCCAGGCCCTCGAACTGGTGGAACACCGGGGTGTGCGTGGCGTCCAGCTCGTCCGTGCGGAAGGTGCGGCCCGGGCACAGCACGTAGGTGGGGGCGCCCCGCTCGAGCAGGGAGCGCATCTGCACCGGGGAGGTGTGGGTGCGCAGCAGAAGGTGGGCCTCGGCCGGGGCCACGAAGAAGGTGTCCTGCATCTCGCGGGCCGGATGGTCCGGCGCGAAGTTGAGGGAGTCGAAGTTGAACCACTCGGACTCGAGCTCGGGGCCCTCCGCGATCTCCCAGCCCATGCCGACGAAGATCTCCGAGACGCGGTCCATCGTCAGCGAGAGCGGGTGACGGGCGCCGACGCGGCGGCGACGGACCGCGGTGGTCACATCCACCGTCTCTTCGCGCAGGATCCGTGCGGCCTGCTCCGCCTCGAGCACCTCGGTGCGGGCGGCCAGGGCCTTGCCCAGGCGGCCGCGTGCGGCGCCCATGAGCTTGCCGGCCTCCGCCTTGCGCTCCTTGGGCAGGGCGCCGATCGCCTTGTTCGCGAGAGTCAGGGGGGCCCGGTCGCCGGTGTGGGCCAGGCGGGCGGCCTTGAGCTCATCGAGGTCCGCCGCGGCCTCGTACGCGGCGAGCGCGGCCTGCACGGCGGCCTCCACCGCCTCCGCGTCCACGGGGGAGATCTCCGCCACGGGCGCGGTGGGCTCCGCGCCGGTCTCGGGGCTGGGTGTCATCAGGGCAACGACCTTCGCATGGGGGACGGTGGGACGCCCGTCAGTCTAGTGTCCGCCCCGGGCGCGCTCGGCCTAGGTGTTGTGGGTCATGAGGTTCTTGACATGGGTACCGGGCTGAGATGAGACGAGTGGGCCTCTCCCGCAGGATGGAAGTTCCTACACCACCGACCTGCCCGAAAAGACCCACTCATGACTCACGCTAACGCACCCCTGACCCCCACTGGCCGACTCAGGATGGTCCACCGCCACCTGCACGACGGGATCCCGCAGGCACACGTGGCCGCCGAGTTCCGGGTGAGCCGGCCCACGGTGGCCACCTGGGTCGCCCGCTACCGCGCCCAGGGAGAAGCCGGCCTTCAGGACCTGCCCAGCCGGCCGCACCGTTCACCTGCCCAGCTCGATCCGGTCCTGGTCGCCCAGATCCACGCCCTGCGGCGGGAGCGCAAGTGGTCCGCACGGCGCATCCATCACCACCTCGTCTCCGAGGGCCACCGGGTGTGTCTTCGTACCGTGGGACGGTGGCTGCACCGACTCGGGATCTCCCGCCTACGGGACCTGACCCCGGCCGGAGAAGACCTGCGCCAACGACCCCAGAAGATCACCGCGAGAGGGCCAGGGCACATGGTGCACCTGGATGTGAAGAAGATCGGGAAGATCCCAGACGGGGGCGGCTGGCGCACCCACGGACGTGAAAGTGAAGCAGGCCGTGCTTCCAAGCGTGGTGCAGGCCGGCGGGTCGGGTACACCTATCTGCATTCGGCGATCGACGGGTTCACCCGCCTGGCGTACACCGAGGCGTTGGAGGATGAGCGGACGGTGACCACGATCGGGTTCTTCTGCCGGGCGAGGGCGTTCTTCGCCGCCCACGGCATCCGGATCGACAGGGTGGTCACGGACAACGGGAACAACTACCGGGCTGCGGACTTCACCCGGAAGGTGGTCTCGCTCGGAGGCCGGCATCACCGGATCCGGCCCTACACCCCGCGCCATAACGGGAAGGTCGAGCGGTACAACCGGCTGATGGTCGATGAGGTCCTCTACGCCCGCCCGTACTCCTCAGAGCAGGCTCGGCGTGAGGCCCTGGCGGTGTGGGTGAACCACTACAACTACCATCGGCCTCATACCTCCTGCGGGAACGCCCCGCCGGCCTCACTGGCCCCGGCCCGAGTCAACAACGTCATGCCCTCCTACACCTAGGTGTGATGTCCAGGGAGGTTGTTGAGCCTGGTGGCAGGCGCGGCGCCGATCGCGGAGTGGACGCGATGATGATTGTAGAAGTGCAGCCATCCAGGCAACGCGGCCCTGCGCTCCGTCTCTGAGCTATAGAACCGGGCGTAGGCCCACCCGTCAGCGAGCGTGCGATGGAACCGCTCAATCTTCCCGTTCGTCTGCGGCCGGTAGGGCCGAGTCCGCTTGGGCTTGATCCCGAGCTCGGTGCAGGCATCACGCCAGGCATGCGAGCGGTAGGCCGAGCCGTTGTCCGAGAGCACCCGCTCCACCTCCACGCCCAGGCGCGCGAAGTGGGCGACCGCGCGGCGCAACACCTCGATGGCCGTCTGGCTGCGTTCATCGGAGTGCATCTCGACATAGGCGAAGCGGGAGTGATCATCGATCACGGTGTGCAGAAAGCCCACCCCGAGCCGGGGCTGGTATCGGGCATCACGGGTTCCTTCGCGGTCCGAGGTCGCCGCGCGGTGCTTCATGCCCTGCTGGCGCCCGACGAATCGGTGTCCGCCCCCGTCGGGGATGCGCCCGAACTTGGTGACGTCGACGTGGATCAGCGACCCGGGGTGGGGGTGCTCGTAGCGGCGGATCGGCTCGCCGGTGACCCGGTCCAGACGGGCGAGGCGGTTGATCCGGCAGCGCACGAGCACGGCATGGACGGTGGAGGCCGGCATCCCGAGTTCTCCAGCGATCTGTGCCGGCCCCAGGCGTCGGCGCCATCGGGCGGCCACGATCTGTTTCACCACCGCCGGCGGTGTTCTGGTCGGCATCGTGGACGGCCGGCTGGACCGGTCTGCCATCCCTGCAGGTCCCTCGGCCCGGAAGCGTGTGGCCCATTTGCGTGCGGTGGGTGGGGAGACCATGAACATCTTGGCCGCGGTGGCGACCGGCCAGTGCTCCTCGACGATGAGCTTGGCCAGGCGTAGGCGGGCGCGAGGGGTCAGGGCGGCGTTAGCGTGGGACATGAAGGCCTTCTGTTCGCGTGAGCGGTTTCTCGACAACTCCACTCTCGCAACAGGAGGCCTTCGCCTGTCAGCTGTTCACGCAACAACGTCCCTGGACATCACACCTAGGCTGAGGCGCATGACCGCCCCGGACTCCCTCGACGGCACCGACCCGCTGCTGCGGGGCGTGGGCCTGGACGCGCAGACCCGCTGCGCCCATTACGCCACGGCGCGGGACGTCGTCGCCCTGCGCTTCGCCTGCTGCCCCGCGTACTGGTCCTGCCACCGCTGCCACGCGGAGCTCGCCGACCACCCGGCCGTACCGGTGCCGGCCGGCGACTTCGACCGGCCGCACGTGCTGTGCGGGGTGTGCCGCACCGAGCTGAGCGTGGCCGCCTACCTCGCCCTCGAGGCCACCGCCGATCCCGCGTGTCCGGCCTGCGGAGCGCCGTTCAACCCGGGCTGCGCCGCCCATGCCCTGCTCTACTTCGACGTCCCCGCGTCCGGGTCCCCCGCCGGTGACGTCGACCCCGCGACACGGCCGTGACCGCCGACCCCTCCCGGCCGTCGCCTCCGGCGCACGTGCGGGCGCGCGGGCTGTGGAACCTGCTGAACCTGGCGACGCCGCTGGGGCTGGTGGGCGCCGTCGCCGCCGGCTGCGCGCTGCGGCCCGGGCCGCACGGGCTGATCGAGGCCCGCGGCTGGACGCACCGGTTTCCGGGCGGGGCCGCGTTCACGGTCGGCGACGTCGTGTTCACCCGCCCCGGCCTGCGCATGACGCCCGCGCTGTGGCGGCACGAGGCCGGCCATGCGGACCAGTACGCCCTCCTGCTGGGTCTGCCGTTCCTGCCGGCGTACGCGCTCGCGGCGGCGTGGTCGACGTGGCGGACCGGGGACCCGGCGTCGCGCAACGTCTTCGAACGACGCGCGGGCCTGGCCCTGGGCGGCTACGTCGAGCGACCCGTGGTCCGCGGCCTGCGGCCGCGCCGCTGACGGGCACGGGAGGTCGCGCCGACACGGACCCGGGGTCCGGGGGTCAGTGCAGGGTGCCGCCGGGGACGTCGAGGTCGGGGCCGCCGACCAGCGCCGCCAGGGCGGCCTCGGCCACCGCGCGCGCCAGGTCGGCCGCGGGCAGGGCCGGGGTGTCCGGCGTCGGGCGGTGCTCGGTATCCCACGGCACGTGGAGGAAGCCGGCGGCCCGGGCGGTGCCGGGGGCGTCGAGGAGCGCGTACATGACATGGTTGCACACGAATGCGCCCGCGGACAGGGACGGCTCCGCGGCGACGCCGGCCGCCCGGATGGCGGCGACGGCACGCTTGGCGGGCAGGGTGGCGAACAGGGCCGCGGGCCCGTCGGCGCGCACGGGCCGGTCCACGGGCTGGTCCCCCGCGTTGTCAGGGATCCGGGCGTCCTGCAGGTTCACGGCCACCCGCTCGACCCGGACCGCCGCCGTGCCGCCGGCCAGCCCGACGGCGATCGCCACCTCCGGCCGGACCCGGTCGAGGGCCGCGGTCAGGGCCGGCCCGGCCGCGCCGAACGCGCACGGCAGCTCGACCGCCTCGGCCGACACACCCCGGTCCGCCAGGATGCCCACGGCGTCCCGTGCGGCCGCGATCGACGGGTTGTGGACGTCCCCGCCGAAGGGCTCGAAGCCCGTGAGCAGGACGCGGGCGGCCGGGGCGGGTGCACGGGAGGTCATGGCGACCACGGTAGGCGCGTCTGGGCGCCCGCGCCACGCACGGACTCGAACACGCTTGCGGGTCGATTCGAACATGTGTTCTACTTCTGGCCATGCGATGGGAAGCGCAGACCCTGCGGTCCGAGGGCGGAGCCCAGCGGGCGACGGCCGGCACACCGGCCGGCTCCGCCGCCCTGCTGCCGCTCTCGGACCTGCAGCGGAGTGTCACCACCCCGGAGTTCGCGGGGGTCACCTTCCATGAGGTGCTCGCCAAGACCGCACTGAACTCGGTGCCGTCTGCCTCGGCCATGCCGTTCCGCTGGACCGTGAACCCGTACCGCGGCTGCACCCACGCCTGCCGGTACTGCTACGCCCGCAGCACCCACACCTTCCTCGAGCTCGACGCCGGGGCCGACTTCGACCGGCAGATCGTCGTGAAGGTCAACGTCGCCGAGGTGCTGCGCGCCGAACTCGCCCGCCCCACGTGGGGCCGCGAGGCGGTGGCGTTGGGGACGAACACGGACCCGTATCAGCGGGCCGAGGGCCGCTACGCGCTGATGCCCGGGATCATCCGGGCCCTGGCCGATTCCGGCACCCCGTTCTCCGTGCTGACCAAGGGGACCCTGCTCGCGCGGGATGTGCCCCTGCTGCAGGCGGCCTCGCGCCAGGTGCCGGTGCAGGTCTCGCTGTCCCTGGCGATGCTCGACCCCGCCATCGCCGCCGCGGTCGAGCCGGGCACGCCGTCGCCGACCGCACGCCTGCGCCTGATCGAGCGGCTCGCCGCCGCGGGTGCGGACGTCACCGTCATGGCCATGCCTCTGCTGCCGTGGCTCACGGACGGGGACCGCGAGATCGACGCCCTCATGCGCGCGCTGGCGGACGCCGGGGCGGCGCGCGTCATGCCGGGCGCCCTTCACCTGCGGCCGGGCGCGAAGGAGTGGTACCTGGACTGGATCCGCCGCGAGCACCCGGATCTGCTGGCCGGCTACGAGCAGATGTACGCCCGGTCCGCCTACGCGCCCGAGTCGTACCGCCGCATGCTCACCCGGGTGGCCAGGGAGGCCGCCGCACGGCACGGCCTGGCACGCGGCGGCGCGCACGGCATCCGGCGCGAGGACGGTCCCCCGGCCCGGCGCACCCCGGCACCCCGGCCCTCCGCTCCGGCGGCGCAGCCCGCGTTGTTCTGACCCGTCCGCGGGGCACGGCCGACCCCGCGTCGGCTCAGCGCCCCGCCGAGAACGCCGTGGCGGCGCCGCGGAGCACCTCGGCCACGATCGGCCGGTCCGCCGGGATCCAGTCCAGGTGCCGCACGCCCGGCCCGGCGAGCGGCAGCCACGCCAGCAGGTCGTGGTCCTGCAGGGCTCGGGGCCTCGCCCCCTCCTCCGCCAGGACGCCCCAGAACACCCGCATCCGGGCGCCGTTGGCCAGCTCCCACCCGGCCGGCTCCGGCGCCGCCACCTCGGGGCCGAGCCGCACGGCGACCCCGAGCTCCTCCCGACACTCCCGCAGCAGCGCCTCCTGGGCACCCTCCCCCAGCTCGACCTTGCCCCCGGGGAACTCCCAGAGTCCCCGCAGCGTGGCGGGCGCGCTGCGGCGGGCCGCCAGCAGGCGGGTCGGCGCGGCCGCATCGTCGAGCAGCGCGAGCCCCACGACCAGCCGCGGTCGCGCACCGTCCCGGGGCGACGTCGTCGGGCTGGCGGCGGGCGCGGGGCGAGCGGGTGTGGCGGAGGTCATGAGCCCAGGCTAGCGAGGCCCGCGCCCCCGCAGACCGGAGTCCGTAGGCTGGGCGAGTGCCCACGCCCACTCCCGCCGCCGACGGCGCCCACGACCGTTCCCCCCGCGCCCCGCGTCCGACGCGCCCGGACCCGTCCGTCCCGCCGACCGAGCCGATGGGCCCGGGCGCGCTGCTGGGCGGCCGGCGCGTGCGTCTGCTGCCGGCCATCCTCGCGCTGGCCCTGGGCAGCTTCGCGATCGGCACCACGGAGTTCGCGATGATGGGCCTGCTGCCGCAGGCGGTGGCCGACCTCGGCATCGGTCTCGAGGCCGGCGGCGTGCTCATCTCCATGTACGCGCTGGGCGTCGTGATCGGCGCTCCCCTGCTGGCCGCGTCCTTCGCCCGCGTCGACCGGCGGGTCACGAGCATCGTGCTGATGCTGCTGTTCGTCGTGGGGCACGTGGCCGCCTTCCTCGCCCCGGACATGGGGAGCATGATGGCGGCCCGGTTCGTGTCGGGCCTGCCCCACGGCGCCTACTTCTCCGCGGCCGCCCTGGCCGCGGCGGACCTCGCCGGGCCCGCCCGCCGCGGCCAGGCCGTGGCGTGGGTGATGGCCGGGCTGTCCGTGGCCAACGTGCTGGGCGTGCCGGGCGCGACAGCGCTCGGGCAGGCCGCCGGCTGGCGCTGGATGTTCGTCATCGTGGCGGTCTGCGCGGCCCTGTGCGTCGGGGCGACCGCGTGGCTCGTCCCGTCCGTGCCGGCCCCCGCGGGCGCCTCGGTCGGCCGCGAGCTGCGCGGTCTGGCCTCCGGCCGCCTGTGGGCGACGGTGGCCGTGGGCGTGATCGGCTTCGCCGGCATGTTCGCGCTCTACACGTACATCGCGCCGCTGCTCACGGAGGTCGCGGGCCTTGAGGAACGGTGGGTCCCCGCCGTGCTGGCCCTCTACGGTGTCGGCATGGTGATCGGCACGCTCGTCAGCGGCGCCCTCACGGACCGCGACCCGGTGGGCACCCTGCGCCTGAGCTTCGGGCTCAGCGCGGTCTCGCTGGCCGCCGTCGCGCTGACGGCCACGTGGGCGCCGGTGATGATCGTGTTCCTCTTCTGCGTGGCCGTCAGCGGCTCCGGGATCGCCCCGTCCCTGCAGGTGCTGCTCGTGGACTCCGCGCCCACCGCACCGCAGCTGGCCGGTTCGCTCAACCACTCCGCGCTGAACATGGCCAACGCGATGGGCGCGTGGGTCGGGGCGGCCGCGATCGGGGCCGGTGCGTCGCTGCGGACCCCGCCGCTGGTCGGTGCGGGCATCGCCCTGGCGGGCCTGGTGCTGGCGTTCCTGCTCGTGCGCCGCGACGTCGCGGCCCCGCCCGGCGTCCGGGCTGACGACGGCGGCTCGCCCCGCTGAATCTCCCACACGAGGCCGGGGCGAACCTCGTCACGTCGGAGAATCTCGAAAAAGTCGGGGCGCCAGAGGTGGCCCCCCGTGAAAATCCCTTGCTACGTTCCTTCTCGTACGTCAGATTCGCAACCCGAAAGGAACCATCATCATGGGCATCATTGGCTGGATCGTGCTTGGTCTCATCGCCGGCGCCATCGCTCGCGCCATCCTCCCCGGACGTCAGGGCGGCGGGTGGCTCGGCGTCCTCCTCACCGGCATCGTCGGCGCTCTTCTCGGCGGCTGGATCGCCTCCCTGCTGTTCGACTTCGACGTGAACGAGAAGTTCTTCGATCTGGGCACCTGGATCTTCGCGATCATCGGCGGCGTTATCGTCGCCGCAGTGTGGCAGGCCATCACCCGCCGCACCGGCACCCGCGCCTGAGCGAGCTGAGCGGCCCGGGTTCCACCCGGGAACACGCAGATGGGGCGGGGATCCACGTGGATCCCCGCCCCATCTGCGTCTCCGGACGGCTGGCGCCGCCTCGTGCGCCCCGTCAGCCGGCGCGCCGTGCCCCCGCCATCGCGGACGAGTACAGGCACACCGTGGCGGCGGTCCCCACGTTCAGGGACTCCGCGGCCCCATACAGCGGCACCGCCACCCGGCGGTCCGCCAGCGCGAGCTCGCCGCCGTCCAGGCCCTGGGCCTCGTTGCCGAACAGCCACGCGGTCGGCGCGGCGACCACGCCGGGGGCGAGGGCGTCGAGCCGATCCGAGCCGTAGCCGTCGGCGGCCCACACCTGCAGGCCTGCGGCCCGGGCGGCGGCCGCGGCCGCCTCTGCGGGGACGGCGGTGACCACGGGCAGGTGGAACAGCGACCCGGCGGTGGACCGGACCACCTTGGGGTTGAACGGGTCGACGGAGCCCGGCGTGAGGACCACCGCGTCCGCCCCGGCCGCGTCCGCGGCTCGGATGACCGTGCCGGCGTTCCCCGGGTCCTGCACGCGGCACAGCACGGCGGCCAGGCGCGCCTCCTCGAGGACCGCTTCGACGGCCTGCGGCTCCGGCATCCGCGCCACGGCGACGATGTCCTGCCCCGTCACGGCGTCGGCCATGGCGGTGAGCACCTCGTCGCTGGCCTGGCGCACCAGGACGCACTCACCACCCGGCGTCGGGCGGTCCCGGACGCGCGCCACGAGCTCGGCCAGCGCGGGGTCCCGGTCCACGAGTCCGACGGACATGTACACCTGGGTCAGCACCCGCCCCGCGCGCCACTGCCCCGCGGCGGCCGCCGGCCCCTCCCCCAGGTGGGCGCGCAGGGCCTCGCGGCAGGCCTGCGGCCCCTCGACGAGGAACGTGCCCGTCCGGCGTCGGGCGGAGCGGCCCGCCAGGGCTGCCACCGCGCGCACGCGCTCGGCGCGGGGATGGGTCATCGGCTCGGCGTGCGGGGTCATGGGGTCTTCCTGGTCGGGGCTCGGCTGCGGGTGCGCAGACGCCGACGGGGCGGGCCTCGGTGGAGGACCCGCCCCGTCGGCGGTGGTGCTCACGCCTGGGGCGTGGTGGTGGGGCTCTCAGGGCCCCGGAGCCGGCTCAGCGGGAGACGGCGGGGGCGTTCACGTCCGCGGGCAGCGCCTCGCGGGCGGTCCTCACCAGCACGGCGAAGGTCGCGGCGTCGGAGACGGCGATCTCGGCCAGCATGCGGCGGTCCACCTCGACGCCGGCCAGCTTGAGGCCCTGCATGAAGCGGTTGTAGGTCATGCCGTTGGCGCGGGCGGCCGCGTTGATGCGAGTGATCCACAGGCGACGGAAGTCACCCTTGCGCTTGTGGCGGTGCTGGTAGTTGTAGGTGAACGAGTGGAGCATCTGCTCCTTCGCCTTGCGGTACAGGCGAGACCGCTGGCCGCGGTAGCCGGAGGCGCGCTCCAGCATGGTCCGACGCTTCTTGTGGGCGTTCACTGCCCGCTTCACACGTGCCACGTGCGTACTCCAATCTGTGTGGTCCCCGGGGCGCGCACTGGCGCGTCACGGCCGAGGAGGAAGGGGTTCCGGCGATGCCGGAGGGGGTGTCAGATGCCGAGCATCCGCTTGATCTGCTTGATGCTGCCCTTGGAGACGAGCTGGTCGCCCTTGAGACGGCGGGTCAGGCGCGAGGACTTGTGCTCCAGGTAGTGGCGGCGGTTCGCCTGCTGGCGCATGATCTTGCCGGAGCCGGTCACGCGGAAGCGCTTCTTGGCACCGCTGTGGGTCTTCATCTTCGGCATGGCTGCCGTTCTCCTTCACTCATCGCTGCCGTGCGCGGCGCGCACGGCAGTGCTGGTCACCCCGGTCCGTCCGGACCGGGCTGGTCTGTGGCGACCCCGGGGGGTCAGGCCCGAGGACCGGGCTTGGGGGCACCGCCGCGGCCCGCACCGCGTCCGCCCGGCGCACCGCCGACACCCTCCTCCACGGGCCCGCCCACAGCCCCGCGGTCCTGCCCCGCGGTGAGGAGATCGCCCGGCGGGCCCGCACCGAACAGGGGCGCGAGGAGCTGCGCCGCGTCCGCTCGCTCGCCGCCGTGATCGCCGTCGCCTGCGTCGAGGTAGAGACGGGCCGCCGTGCCCTGCGGGACCTCTCCGCCTGGCTCTCGCCCGAGGTCCTGGACAAGTTGACCCGTCGCATGGAGCTGCTGGGCGCCGTCGCGCCGACCGGGCCCGGTCGACGGCCCTCCGCGGCCGTCCCGCCCCGGACGCCCGCGTCCGCACCCCGCCCGGTGGGTGCCCGCGTGTGCGAGGTCGCGCCCGGCCGGGTGGAGGCCAGCGCGACGGTGCTGTGGGAGGGCCGGGCCCGGGCCTTCGCGCTCCGACTCGAGCGGCGGCTCAGCCGGTGGAAGGTGACGTCGGTCGAGATCGGCTGAGCCGGATCGCCCCGTCGGACTGACGATCGAGGGCCCGGAGACCTGGAGGTCTGCGGGCCCTCGTGCTGCGTCGTGGCGGGATGCCGGTCAGCCGCGGCGGCCGCGGCGCTCCGCCTGACGGCGAGAGCGGCGGTTCGTGCCCGCCGCGACCGTGGCGCCGGAGTCCGTGCCACTGCGGGTGACCGCGCTCTGCCCGTCCTCGGACGGACCGGTGAAACGCAGCTGCGCCGGCTGCTGCGGGGCGTCGATGCCCTCCACGGAGATCTGCGGTGCCATCGTCACGGCGCGGGCGTCCTTGACGCCGGGCAGAGACGTCGGCGCGGGGGCCGCACTGATCTGCGCCTGGAACAGCGTGCGCACGGCGTCCTCGCGGATGGCGGCGAGCATGTTCTGGAACATCGTGTAGCCCTCGCGCTGGTACTCCACGAGGGGCTCGCGCTGGGCCATCGCGCGCAGCCCGATGCCCTCCTTGAGGTAGTCCATCTCGTAGAGATGCTCCTGCCAGCGACGCCCGATGGTGGCGAGCACCACGCGACGCTCCGCCTCGCGCAGTGCCTCGGATCCCACCTGCGCCTCCCGGTCCTCGTACGCCAGGAGCGCATCGGAGACGAGTTCGCGCTTGAGGACCTCGGCCTTGAGCCGGCCCCGGCCGCCGACCTCGTCGAGGACGTCCTCCTGCGAGATGCCCACGGGGTAGAGCTCTGCCAGGTCCCGCCACAGCTGGTCGAGGTCCCAGTCGGTGGCGTGGCCCTCCTCGGTGGCCGCGTCCACGATGTTCCCGACGGCGTCCTCCACGAAGCGGCGCACCCGGTCCTGCAGGTCCTCCCCCTCGAGGATGGAACGGCGGTCCGTGTAGATGGCCTCGCGCTGGCGGTTCATCACGTCGTCGTACTTGAGCACGTTCTTGCGCTGCTCGGCGTTGCGCCCCTCGACCTGCGCCTGCGCGTTCTGGATCGCCTTCGAGACGAAGCCGAACTCGAGCGCCATGTCGTCCGGGATCGACGGGCTGTTCATGATCCGCTGGGCCACGCCCGGGTTGAAGTTGCGCATGAGCTCGTCCGTGAGGGAGAGGTAGAACCGGGACTCGCCCGGGTCGCCCTGACGGCCGGAACGACCGCGCAGCTGGTTGTCGATGCGGCGCGAGTCGTGCCGCTCGGTGCCCACCACGTACAGGCCACCGGCCTCGATGACCGCACGGTGCGCGTCCTCCACGGCGGCCTCGGCCTGCGCCAGCACCTCGGGCCAGCGGGCCTCGTACGCCTCCGGGTCCTCGGCGGCGTCGAGGCCCAGTTCCTGCATGCGGGCCACCGCCGTGAACTCGGCGTTGCCGCCGAGCATGATGTCGGTGCCGCGGCCGGCCATGTTGGTGGCCACGGTGACGGCGCCCGGGCGGCCCGCCTGCGCCACGATGGCGGCCTCGCGAGCGTGGTTCTTCGCGTTCAGGACCTCGTGGCGGACGCCGCGCTTGGCCAGCAGCGTGGAGAGGTACTCGGACTTCTCCACCGAGGTGGTGCCCACCAGGACCGGCTGGCCCTTCGCGTGCCGCTCGGCGATGTCGTCGACGACGGCGTCGAACTTGACCTTCTCGTTCTTGTACACCACGTCGTTGCGGTCCACGCGCTGTCGCTCCCGGTTCGGCGGGATCACGACGACGCCGAGGCCGTAGGTCGACGTGAACTCGGCGGCCTCCGTCTCGGCGGTGCCCGTCATGCCGGCGAGCTTCTCGTAGCCACGGAAGTAGTTCTGCAGGGTCACCGTGGCCAGCGTCTGGTTCTCGGGCTTGACCTCGACGCCCTCCTTGGCCTCGATGGCCTGGTGGAGCCCCTCGTTGTAGCGGCGTCCCTTGAGCACGCGGCCCGTGTGCTCGTCGACGATCTGCACCTCGCCGTCGAGGACCACGTAGTCCTTGTCCCGCTTGAACAGCTCCTTGGCCTTGACCGCGTTGTTCAGGAACTGGATGAGCGTGGTGTTCTGCGTCTCGTACAGGTTCGTGATGCCGAGGTGGTCCTCGACCTTCTCGATGCCGGGGCCGAGGATGCCGACGGTGCGCTTCTTGTGGTCCACCTCGTAGTCCGTGTCCGCCTCGAGGCGGCGCACCAACCGGGCGAACTCGCCGTACCACCGGTTGGCCTCTCCCTGGGCGGGGCCGGAGATGATCAGCGGGGTGCGGGCCTCGTCGATGAGGATCGAGTCCACCTCGTCGACGATCGCGTAGTGGTGCTCACGCTGCACGAGCTCGTCGAGGGACCAGGCCATGTTGTCCCGGAGGAAGTCGAAGCCGAACTCATTGTTCGTGCCGTAGGTGATGTCCGCGGCGTACTGCTCGCGGCGTACGGCCGGGGTCTGGCCCGCCACGATGACGCCCGTCTGCATGCCGAGGAAGCGGAACACGCGGCCCATGAGGTCGGCCTGGTAGGAGGCGAGGAAGTCGTTGACCGTCACCACGTGCACGCCCCTGCCGGACAGCGCGTTGAGGTAGGCCGGGGCGGTGGCCACGAGGGTCTTGCCCTCGCCGGTCTTCATCTCCGCGATGTTGCCCTGGTGCAGCGCGATGCCGCCGAGCAGCTGGACGTCGTAGTGCCGCTGGCCGAGCGTGCGTCCCGCGGCCTCCCGGACCGCGGCGAACGCCTCCGGCAGGAGCAGGTCCAACGACTCGCCGTCCGCATGCCGGGCCCGGAGCGCATCCGTCTCGGCACGCAGCTCCGCATCGCTGAGTGCCCGGAAGTCGTCCTCGAGGAGGTTCACGGCGTCCACCGTGGCCTGCATGCGCTTGAGGACGCGGTTGTCCGAGATCTTCAGGACGCGGTCGATGATCGAAGGCACTGGTTCTCTGCTCCCTTGCGGTGTGGCCGGGGCGGGACGGGATGCCCCTCGCGCTCGGCCGTGGCGCGGTCTCCGGGACAGTGTACGGGCCGAGTCCGGACGGGCCGCGGCGCCCGTCCCGGAGGGGACGGGCGCCGCGGCGTCAGCAGGTCGTGGTCGACGTCGGCGGGGCGGTCAGTCCTCGCGCGCCTGGTAGGCCCGCTCCCCCTCGGAGGCGGAGACGTGATCCTGCGGGAGGGACTCGTCCAGGCGGATCACGCCGTAGCTCCAGCCCCGGCGGCGGTAGACCACGGAGGGCACGCCGGTCTCGGCGTTCTGGAAGAGGAAGAAGTCATGGCCCACCAGCTCCATCGCGTCCACGGCCTCGTCCACGCTCATGGGGGTCGCGGGGAACGCCTTCTGACGGATGCGCACCGGGGTGCCCACCTCGGGGGCGTCCTGCTCGGCGGCCTCCTCCGCGGCCAGCGCGGCACCCGACGGCGGCAGCGGCGGCACGAATCCGACCTCGCCCGCGCCGCGGGAGGCGCCGAGCTTGCCGTGACGGCGGTCCTTGCGGCGGTCGCGCATGCGCCGCAGGCGCTCGGCCAGTCGGGTGGCGGCCTGGTCGAAGGCGACCAGCTTGTCGTCCGCGTCGGCCTCGGCCCGCACGACGTCCCGCGGGCCACGGACCGTCAGTTCCACGCGGACCGTCTCGTCCGAGTGCTTGTGGTGGGAGGACTTCGTCACGCGGACCTCGAGCGTGTCGGCGCCCTCGGCGAGCGGCTGGAGGCGCTCGGTGCGCTCGACGACGTGGTCGCGGAAGCTCTCCGGGAGCCTGAGGTTGCGGGCGATGTAGCTGACATCCATGGTCATGGCGTCCTCCTGGTCCGACTCTCACGGGTCCGGCCTCGGGAGGGGAGGTGCGCCTCGGTGTCGCGTCCGCAGGGCGGCGGCGGGTCCGAGGGTGCGACCTCCTTCCAACCGTCGGCAGGACGGGAACCGTAGGGGCGATTCCGTGCCGTTCACCCTACCCGGGGGCCTGGCCGGGGGCCAGGCTCGGCGGGGTCCCGCGGCGGGGCCACGGCCGCGAGCACGACGGCCCCGACGGGGTGCCCGCCGGCGCGGCGCACCGCCTCCGCTAGCGCGGCGAGGGTGGCGCCGGTGGTGAGGACGTCGTCCACGAGCAGGACGGGCGCGCCGGCCGGCAGCCGCCCGGCGACGACGCGCCAGTCCCGGGCCCGCCGGCGGCGCTGGCCCGCCCCGGCGCCCGCGTGGGACGGGCCGCCGCCCCGGAGCGTGCTCGCGCGGGGCAGCAGGCGCGCACGGACGGCGTCGGAGACCAGCCACGGCGCCGGCAGCGCCCGGGTGAGCTCGGCGAGCGGGTCGTAGCCACGCCGTCGGAATCCGGCCGCGCCGCCCGGGACCGGGACGAGCAGGGCGTGCGGCGCCCCGGGCAGGTCCGGCTCGAGGCGCGCCGCGGCGACGGCCCGGCACAGGGCCTCGCCCAGCACGCCGCGCAGGTGCAGCGCGTGATGGTCCTTGAACGCGAGCACGGCGGCCGCCAGCGGGTCTGCGTAGCGCCCGGCCGCCATCACCGGCAGGGGAGCGCCGCCGGGGCCCAAGGGTAAGGCCGGGGCGTCCTGCTCCGCCCGGAAGGGCCGGGACAGGACGGCGGTCAGTCCCTCCGCGCAGGCCGGGCAGAGCCGGTGACCCGGCGCGGCGCACACCGCGCACTCGGCGGGCAGGACCAGGTCGGCCAGGGCCCGACCGAGGGTGCCGAACACCGACGGCGGGGACGGGGAGGACGGCGGGGAACGCATGCAACGAGTCCACCGCACGCCGCCGCCGTCCGGGCGCCGGGGCGAGCCGCTGTGCGGGCCGGGGCGACTGTGCAGGAGTGGACGACGGGGCGGCGGGCGCGAGCTCGGCTCAGTCCGGGAACGAGAGGTCGCGCACCCCGCGGTCGAGCTCCTGCGCCCGCCACGAGGAGCCCACCAGCAGGAACACGAGCTCCTCCGTCTCCGCGTAGTAGGCGCCGTCGTCACCGGCGGAGATCCCCCGCAGACCGCCCAGCGGGTTGAGCTCCCGGACGGTGCCGTCGATCGAGACGATCCGCGGCACCACGCGCTCGTCGGGCTTCTCGGCGTACGCCGAGACGAGCAGGTTCGTGTCTCCGGCCCACTCCACCGAGTCCTCGGAGCCGGAGGAGGGCAGCAGGATCGGCTCGGTCAGGGCGTTCGGCACCCCGTCCGAGCCGCGCACGACGCCGGACACGCGCAGGGTGGTCCGCTGGCCGTCGTCGACGAGCATCGCGGCCTGGGCCCCGCTCCGCGACAACCGCAGGTCGACGATCCGCTCGCCGGGCCGCAGCCAGGTGGCCGTCACGATGCGCTCCTGCCCGCCGGGCTGGGCCGGGACGGCGCGGATCCGCGAGGTCGTCTCCCTGTCGGCCGCCCACACCCAGCCCAGGAGGTCCAGTGACGGGACGGTGAGCCCGGTGCCGCGCAGCACCTCCCGCAGGGTGCCGTCCGTGCCGGCGACGTGGACCGCCGTCCGGTCACGGGTGACGAACACGAAGCGGCTGCGGTCGCCGGACATGGTCGGGCGGACCGGATCGAGCGCGGTGACGTCCGGGGCGCCGCCCACCGGCGTGACGCTGGTCCCCTGCACGTACACGAGTCCGCCCGTCGCCGTGTCGATGCCCACCTGGACTGAGCCGACGGCGGGGTCGGTCTGAACCGGGGCGGGGCCGTCGTCTCCCGACGTGGACAGCTGGGCGCCGGCGACGGTCACCTCGACCTCCTTGACCGATTGGAGGCCCGTCAGGGTCAGCTCCAGCTGCTCCCGCATGCGGTGCCGCCGGTCGGCGTCGGCCCCCTCGGCGGCCGCCTGGGTGAGGTCGACGTGGGCCACGCCGTCGTCGTCGACGGGCACCGTGGGCGCGGCCAGGTCGGTGCCGGTGCGCAGCGGGAAGGCCGTGTCCACCGCCCCGGCCAGATACGGTGCCGGCCCGCGCAGGAGCGCTCGCGTCACCGCGGTCACGGTGGTGCCCCGATTGACGAACCACCGCACGTCCGGCACGACGTAGCGCTTCGCGGTGTCGTAGAAGGCGAGCTCGTGCGGGGCGAACAGCTGTCCGAACTGCGCCTGGGAGAGCAGCGTGCCGTTCTCCGTGGACGTGATCCGCATGCCCTGCGGCCGTTCCTGCACCGTGACCGCCCAGGCCCGCGTGGTCCCCGGCGGCGCGATGGTCCGCAGGCCGTACTCGTCGATCTCCGAGTCGACCTCGACCTGGATCTGGTAGTCCCCGGCGCCGTCGCCCCGGGTGATGCGCGGCTCCGCCGAGTACACGAGGGTGCGCTGCCCGGGCGTCCACTGGGTGGCCGCGGGCCCGTCGAGGAATTCGCGCGCCACTGCGTAGTCGTCCTGCGGGCTCGTGCCCGCGAGCAGGAAGCCCCGGATGGCCTCCTCCGCCGTGTCCGACTCGGCCGGTCCCGGCGGATGGAACTGCGGCGCGTCGGCGTCTGCGGTGGCCCCGTCGACCGGGTCCGCGCTGCGCACCTCGGAGCTCTGGGGGATCTGAGTGCAGCCGCTGAGGGCGAGCATCAGGGCGACGATCACGCCGACGACGGCGAGCCGCGGCGGGCGGGGCGACTGCGGATCCACGGTGGTCATCGGGCCTCCTCGGCCGGGTCATCGCCGGTCGGGTCCCCGGGGGCCGACCCGTGGGCGGGATCCTCCGCAGGGACCACGCGCACCGGCCTGGTCGGTGCGGTCAGGGCCTGCTCGGCCTGGCGCGCGGACGGCGGGGCCGCCGTGGCGACGTCCGCGACCGTGCCGACGGCGTCGGCGTCCGCCTCCTGCGGGACGGGCCGGGACAGGTCATCGGCGTACCGGCGGTCCGCCGTGCTGTAGCGGGGCGGAATGGGCAGCACGGAGCGGCCGATCGGCTCAGGGGCCTCGGCGCCCTGCACGGCCGGGCGCGGCGCCCGCGGCAGGGTCACCATGAAGGTGGACCCCTCCCCCAGCTCGCCCCACGCCTCGAGCCGACCGCCGTGCAGCCGGGTGTCCTCGGTGGCGATCGCCAGACCCAGTCCGGACCCGCCGGTGGTGCGCTTGCGTGAGGGGTCGGCGCGCCAGAACCGGTCGAACACGCGCTGCACCTGCTCGGGGCTCATGCCGATGCCGTGGTCCACGACCGCGAACGTGACGGCCTCCTCGTCGGCCGCCACGAGCACGTCCACCGGCCGGCCCTCGGCGTGCTCGATCGCGTTGTTCACCAGGTTGCGCAGGATCCGTTCGATCCGCCGCGGGTCGACGTGGGCGACGTGGCCGTCGGCGCGGTCCCGGTCCATGGGCACCATGTACACGGGCACGCCGATCTGATCGGCCAGCGGCTGAGAGGTGAGCATGACGTCGCGGGCCAGCTCGAGCATGTCCGTGGCCTCGAGGGCCGGGGTGGCGGCGCCGGCGTCGAACCGGGTGATCTCCAGCAGGTCCGCGAGCATGGCCTGGAAGCGGTCGACCTGGTGGTAGAGCAGCTCGGTCGAGCGTCGGCTGACCGGGTCGAAGTCCTCGCGTGAGCCGTACAGCACGTCGGCCGCCATCCGCACGGTCGTCAGCGGCGTGCGCAGCTCATGGGAGACGTCCGAGACGAACCGCTGCTGCATTTGGGACAGCTGGGCGAGTTGGCCGATCTGGTCCTGGATGCTGTCCGCCATCCGGTTGAAGGACATGCCCAGGCGGGCCATCTCGTCCTCACCGTCGACCGGCATCCGCACCGCCAGGTTGCCGCTCGAGAGGGACTCGGCCGCCCGGGCCGCCTGCTGCACGGGCAGGGTCACATGCCGCGAGACCCACCACGAGACCAGCACGTTGATCACCAGGAAGCCGACGCCGAACACCAGCAGCACCCCGAGCACCGAGTCGAGCGAGCTCTGGACGTCCGCGAGGTCGTAGACGAGGTAGAGCCCGTAGGTGGCACCCGGGGGCAGCACCACCTGGGCGCCGAACACGAGGCCGGGCCGGGTGCCGCCGCCGGGGTTCGGCAGCGCCACGCTCGCGTCGTACACGCCCGGCCCGGAGGCGACCGCGTCCTGCAGCTCCTGGGGGATCACCGCGGGATCGAGCCCGGCGGAGGAGATCGTCCCCACGTACGCGGACTCGGAGTCCGGCAGCGGGGCGAGGTGGTAGCGGCGGCGGATCGTCGTGCCGGAGTCGCCTTCGAGGGCGCGCAGGGTCTGGGTCACCAGCACGTCCGTGCTCTGCGCGTCCGTGGCGGTGGTCTGCGCGAACGTCTCGCGCACCTGGCTCAGGCCACGGCGTGCCTCGGACTGGACCTGCTCGTAGCGGGCCTCGAAGAGGGCCTGGGTGATCTGCTGCGTGAGGAACGCGGCGACCACGAGGCCCGCGAGGATCGAGAGCAGGGCCGCGAGCACCGCCGTGCGCAGCCGCAGGGACCGACGCCACCGGCGGCGCAGCGCACGCCACGCGGGGCCGGGGCCCCACGACCGTGGGCGGGCGGCGGCGGGCTCGACCGGCTCGGCACCGGACTCGGCCGCCGGGGCCGCGCTCACATCCGGGCCGGACACGGTCATGCGCTCAGCCCTGGCCGGCCTTGTACCCGACGCCGCGGACGGTCAGCACGACGCACGGGTTCTCGGGATCCGGCTCGACCTTGGAGCGCAGGCGCTGGACGTGGACGTTCACGAGCCGGGTGTCGGCCTGGTGCCGGTAGCCCCAGACCTCCTCCAGGAGCATCTCGCGAGTGAAGACGTGGCGCGGCCGCCGGGCGAGGGCCACGAGGAGGTCAAACTCCAGCGGGGTGAGGGCGATGCCGACGCCGGCGCGGGTGACCTGGTGGCCCGCCACGTCGATCTCGAGGTCCCCGATGTGCAGGACCTCCGCCGGCTTGGCCTCCCCCTCACGCAGGCGCGCCCGGACGCGAGCCACGAGCTCGGCGGGCTTGAACGGCTTGGGCACGTAGTCGTCCGCACCCGACTCGAGGCCGCGCACCACATCCGCCGTGTCCGACTTGGCCGTGAGCATCACGATCGGCACGTCCGACTCGGCTCGGATGAGCTTGCAGACCTCGATGCCGTCGATGCCGGGGAGCATGAGGTCCAGCAGCACCAGATCGGGGCGCTCGCGGTGGAACGCGGGCAGTGCGGAGGTGCCGTCTGCGGCGAACGTCGGCTCGAAGCCGTCGTTGCGCAGGACGATGCCGGAGGTCGCCCTGGTCTGTCGGGGCGCCGGCTCAGCCGCGCAGCTCGGCGAGCCGTGCGGTCAGCTCCTCCGCGTCCCGCCGCAGAGTGCGGAGCACGGCGGGGTCGTGCGACCCCGCCGCCGTGAGGCCGACGTCGCCCACGCGTCCGGGGTCCACCCCCAGCCGTTCCCACGTGCGGACGACGTCGACCGGACGCACGCCCGGCTCGGGGGCCAGCGTCAGCCCGCGCCCGATGTCGGCCCAGCCCGCCGCCGCCTCCCACGCCTCGCGGGTGCCGGGTGTGCCGTCCGCGCCGTCGTCGAGGGCGCCCACCCCCACCACGAGGGAAACTGGGGCCGGAGCGGGCGCGTCCGCGGCTGCGTCGGGCCTGGGCAGGGACTCTCCCGTCAGCGTCGCCAGCGCGGCGGGCCCGGGCAGCTCGGCCCCCGGGGAGGCGGCCCGGCGGCCCGGCGCGAGCCACACCCGGGCGACGTCGGGCAGGGCGGTGAGCCCGTCGAGGGCGGCGCGCCACAGCCCGCGGGCCTCCTCGCGCCGCAGCGACCGGACGGTGCGGTACCCGCTCGCGGTGGGCAGGGTCCCGGCGAGGACGGCCGCCGCCCACGGCTCGTCGACGACGACGCCGAGGCGGGCCGCGCCGGTGGCCCTCCGGAGGCGGGGCAGGGCATCCTGCAGCCCCGCGAGATAGGACTCGGCGACGTCGCGGCGCGCGCCGTGGTCGCCGAGGACGCGCTCTCCCCCGGGCAGCCAGAGGCCGGCGAGCAGGCTGAGCGGGCCGCGCACCCGCACGGCCAGACGTTCGACGACGGCGCCCTCGGCCCCCGCGGTGTCCGCCCAGCGGTGCGCGTCCTCGTGCCAGAGGGAGACGGCGCGGCGTCGGTCACGGCCGGAGCCGGCGGCCCCGGGCGGGCTGACCCGCCAGCCGTGCGGCTGCAGGTCGACGGCCAGCTCCTGCAGGAGGGCGGCCGAGCGGCCGGTGGCGTCGGCGCCGGGTCCGCGATCGGGCAGCTCGGGGAGCACCGGCCAGTGGTCCGCGCCGAGTTCGCCGAGCGTGACGAGCTGCGCCTCGGCGACGTCGGTGCCGCGCCACGGCGTGCCGCCGAGGGCGACGGGGCCGGTGGCGCCGTCGTCGTGGGCGGCCTCAGTCATCCGCGTCCCCGGGGCTCTCCCCCGGCTCCGCCTCGGCGTCCGGCCGGCCCTCGGCCGCCAGCGCGCGGTGGTGGCGGATGACCTCGGCGATGATGAAGTTCAGGAACTTCTCGGCGAACGCGGGCTCGAGGTCCGCCTCGAGCGCGAGTCGGTGCAGCCGCGCGATCTGGGCGGCCTCACGTCCGGGGTCCGAGGGCGGCAGGTCGTGCCGGGCCTTCAGCGCGCCGACCCGCTGCGTGAACTTGAACCGCTCGGCCAGCAGGTAGACGAGCGAGGCGTCGATGTTGTCGATGCTGCCGCGGATCGCGAAGAGCTCGTCGAGGACCGCCGGGTCCGCGGTGCCGGGCAGCGAGCTGGCGTGGGGGTCGTAGTCCGGGCTCATGGCCGAAGCCTACGCATCCGCGGGGGCGGACAGCCGGGCATTGCGGGCGGTGTCGATGGTGGCCTGGCCGAGCACGCGGGTGCCCCGGTACAGGACGGCCGTCTGACCGGGGGCCACCCCGCGCAGGGGGCGCGCCGGCTCGATCTCCCACCCCGGGTGCCCCGCCGCGTCCGCGCGCTGGCGGGCGCGGGCCTCGACGATCTCGCCGTGGGCCCGGAACTGCAGCGCGCAGTCGAACCAGGCGCCCGTGCGGGCTTCGGGCACCGGGGCGCCGGCCCAGGACGGGCGGATGCCGGTGATGCGGTCGACGTCGAGCAGCTCGCGCCCGCCGACGACCACGGTGTTCTCCTTCGGCCGCACCTCGAGCACGAACCGGGGCTTGCCGTCGGGCGCGGGACGGCCGATGGCCAGGCCCTTGCGCTGGCCGACCGTGAACGCCTGGGCGCCCGCGTGGGTGCCGAGCTCCTGCCCCTCCGGGTCGACGATGGGGCCGGGGGCGAGGTCGATGCGCTCGGCGAGCCAGCCGCGGGTGTCGCCGTCCGGGATGAAGCAGATGTCGTGGGAGTCCGGCTTCGCCGCCACGGACAGGCCGCGCTCGGCCGCCTCGGCGCGCACGAGCTCCTTGGACGGCGTGTCCGCGAGCGGGAAGAGGCAGTGGGCGAGCTGATCCGCGGTGAGCACGCCGAGCACGTAGGACTGGTCCTTCGCGTCGTCCGCGGCGCGGTGCAGCTCCAGCGAGCCGTCCGGACCGGGCCGCACGGCGGCGTAGTGGCCGGTGCAGACGGCGTCGAAGCCCAGCTCGAGGGCGCGCTCGAGCAGCGCCGCGAACTTGATGCGCTCGTTGCAGCGCATGCACGGGTTGGGCGTGCGGCCGGCCTCGTACTCGGCCACGAAGTCGTCCACGACGTCCTCCGCGAACCGCTCGGAGAAGTCCCACGTGTAGAAGGGGATGCCGAGCCGCTCGCACGCGCGCCACGCGTCCGAGGCGTCCTCGATGGTGCAGCAGCCACGCGAGCCGGTGCGCAGGGTGCCGGGCATGCGGGACAGGGCCAGGTGGACGCCGACGACGTCGTGCCCGGCGTCCACGGCACGCGCCGCGGCGACGGCGGAGTCGACTCCCCCGGACATGGCAGCCAGGACCTTCACGGGCGGACTCCTCTCTCGACGACGGACGGGCGGTCCAGTCTAGACGCCCGGCCCCAGCAGCGTCCGCAGCGCGTCGATGAGCGCGGCCGCCTCGGCCGGCGTCGTCGTCCGGCCGAGGGCGAACCGCTGGGTGGCCCGTGCGTCGGCCTCCGTCCGCCCCGGCAGGGCCGCGACCACGTGCGACGGCTCGGCCACCCCGGCGGTGCACGCCGACCCGGACGAGGTGTCCAGTCCGGCCATGTCGAAGGAGAACAGCAGCGCGTCCGCCGTCCGGCCCGGCACGGTGATGTGGACGTTGCCGGGCAGTCGGCGCGTCCCCGGCGGCAGCGGCTCCCCCGTCGCCGGGTCGAGGTCCCGCGGCCCGGTCAGGCGCACCCCGTCCAGGGCGTCGACGGCGGCGATCACCTCGTCCCGCAGCCCGCCCAGGCGGGCGGCCTCGGCGGGCTGCTCCGCGACGGCCTCCGCCACGGCGGCCGCCAGCGCGGCGGCCAGCGCCACCGACACCGTGCCCGAGCGCAGGCGGCGTTCCTGACCGCCGCCGTGCACCACGGCCTCCAGGGTGACGTCCCGGCGCACGAACAGGGCGCCGACACCCACGGGGGCACCGACCTTGTGCCCCGAGACGGCCAGGGTCGCGGCCCCGGACGCGGCGAAGTCCACGGGCACCGCCCCGAGGGCCTGGACGGCGTCGGTGTGCAACGGGATCCCGTGGTCGGCCGCGAGCCGGGCGGCCTCCGCGACGGGCTGGACCGTGCCGATCTCGTTGTTGGCCCACATCAGCGTGGCCAGGGCGGTCCGCTCGGGCGCGGCCGCCAGCGCGGCCCCCCATGCGGCGAGGTCGACCCGCCCGTCGTCGTCGACCGGGACGAGCACCGGCTCGGCACCCTCGTGCGCAGCGAGCCAGTCCACCACGTCGAGGACCGCGTGGTGCTCGATGCCGGTCAGCACGATCCGGGTGCGCTCCGGCGCGACCGCGCGGCGGGCCCGGTACAGCCCCTGGACGGCGAGGTTGTCCGCCTCGGTGCCCCCGGACGTGAGGATCACCTCGGAGGGGTGCGCCCCGAGCGCCGCGGCGATGCGCTCCCGCGCCTCCTCGAGGTGCAGCTTGGCCCGGCGGCCGGAGGCGTGGAGGGAGGCCGGGTTGCCCGGCAGCGCGGCCGCCTCGGCCAGGGCCGCGAGCGCGGTGGGGCGCACCGTCGTGGTGGCGGCGTGGTCCAGGTGCACGCGGTCCGGGGTGGTCACCCGGCCAGTCTAGGAGCCGCCCCGGATGTGCCCGGATCAGTCCCGGGCGAGGAACCGCTCGACGTCGCGGGTCGGGCCCACCAGGAGGATCGTGTCCTCGGGCTCGAGGACGTAGTGACTCGGCGGGTAGAGCCACGTGCCGCGGCTGCGGACCGCGACCACGCGCATGCCCCGCTCCCCCGCGAGCCCGGTGGCTCGCAGGTCCCTGCCCAGCAGGCGCGACGGCGGCGTGGCCCGGACCATGGCCAGGCCCGGCTCGACCTCGACGAAGTCCTGGAAGGACGTGCTGACCAGGTGCGCCACGCGGCGGCCCATGTCCCGCTCCGGGTGGACCACGTGCTCCACGCCGAGCTGACGCAGGATCTCGCCGTGGCGGTCGTCATTGGCCTTGGCCCAGAGCTGGTGCGTCCCGAACCGCCGCATCAGCGAGACGGTGAGGATCGAGTCCGCGAGGTCGCCGCCGATGGCGACGACGACGTGGTCCATCTCGTGGACCGAGAGCTGGCGCATCGCCTCCTCGTCCGTGCTGTCCGCGCGGACGACGTGGGTCAGCCGGCCGTTGAGCGCCTGGACGGCCTCGGCATCGGCGTCGACCCCCAGCACGTGGCAGTCGGACTCCATGAGCTCGCGGGCGACCCCTGAGCCGAACCGGCCGAGCCCGAGGACGGCCACGGTGGGGCGGTCGCCCCGGCGGGGGGCGAACAGGGAACGGGTGAGATCAGCCAATGAGGGGTCTCTCCTTCGGGTACTCGAAGTGGCGGGTGCGGTCGGTCAGGGCCAGGCTGCCGGCGACGGTGGCGGGGCCGATGCGGCCGACGAACATGAGGAGCATCAGGATGCCCTGCGCGGCCGGCGGCAGCTGGGCGGTGATGCCGGTGGACAGGCCCACCGTGCTGAACGCGGACACGCACTCGAACAGGATCTGGTCGGTCGTGAACGAGGACAGGCCCATGAGCGCCATCGTGGCGACGGCGATCGCGGTCGCGGAGAGCATGATCACGGTGATCGCCTCGCGGTGCGTGGTCCGGGAGAGCCGGCGGCCGAACGCATGGACGGCGCCCTCCCCCCGGATCTCCGCGAGCACGATGAACAGCAGGACGCTCGCCGTCGTGATCTTCACGCCCGAGGCGGTGCCGGCGGGGCCGCCGCCGATGAACATGAGCACGTCGGTGGCGAAGAGCGTCACGGGGTGCATCTGCCCGTAGTCCAGGGTGTTGAAGCCGGCGGTGCGGGTCGTGACGGACTGGAAGAACGCCGCGAGCACGCGCGAGGCCGGGTCCAGACCGCCCAGGGTCCGCGGGTTGGACCACTCGAGGACGAGGTACATGAGCGTGCCGCCCACCAGCAGCACCGCGGTGCCCACGAGCACGAGCCGGACCGTGAGGTTCCACCGCTCGGGTCGGCGCAGGTCTCGCCGCAGGGTCAGCACGACCGGCAGGCCCAGGCCGCCCAAGATGATCGCCGCCGCGATCGGCAGGCAGATGAACGGGTCCGAGACGAAGCCCATGAGGTTGTCGCTGAACAGCGCGAACCCGGCGTTGTTGAATGCGGAGACCGCGTGGAAGACCCCCTGCCACAGTGCCTGGCCCGGGGACATTCCCGCGCCCAGCCAGAAGCGCAGGCTCAGCAGCAGCGCCACCGAGGCCTCGACGGCCGTGGAGTACAGGATCAGGGCCCGCAGCACCCGGGGCAGGTCCCCGATCCCCTCGGCCCGGGTGGAGGCCGCGGCGTCGAGGCGCTGGGTGAGGCCGAGCCGCCGGAGGATCACCAGCCCCAGCAGCGACGTGAACGTCATGACGCCCAGGCCACCGAGCTTGATGAGCGTGAGGATCACGAGCTGACCCAGGGGTGTCCAGAACGTCTGGGTGTCCACGACGCCGAGGCCCGTCACCGTGGTGGCGCTGGTCGCCGTGAACGCGGCCTCCAGCGGGGTGGGCGCGCGGCCCTGATACGAGGCGGGCAGCAGCAGTGCGCCGGTGCCCGTCACGATGGCGACGAGGAAGGACCCGACCACGAGCTGGGTCGGACGGATGCGGGGCCGACGCGGGCCGACCCGCGGCGACGAGGTAAATGTCACGGGAGGGAAACATAGTCCTTCCGGGGCGCACTGTCACCGTGCGGCGCCGATGGTTGAATGGCCGGGTGCCGACCCCCTCCGTCCCCCTCGTCCACCCGGTGCACCGGTTCGCCCACCACGAGATCGACTTCCGCCGCCGGATCGTCACGATGGCCGTGGTCAACCGCACCCCGGACTCCTTCTACGACGACGGCGCCGGCGCCGTCCTGGAAGACGCCCTCGCCCAGGCCCACGCCGCGGCGGACGCCGGAGCCGAGTGGGTCGACGTCGGCGGCGTGCCGTTCGCGCCCGGGACTGAGCTCGACCCGGCCGAGGAGGCGGCGCGGGTGGTCCCCCTGATCGCGGCCCTGCGGAGCGGGGACGGAGCCGGGTCCTCCGAGGCGTCGCGCCGGCTGATCCTCTCGGCGGACACGTTCCAGCCGGCCGTGGCCGAGGCGGCCCTGGCCGCGGGGGCGGACGTCGTCAACGACACCACGGGGCTGTTCCACGCGGACCTGGGCCGGGTGGTGGCCGCCGCGGGCGCGCACCTCGTGGTCACCCACTCCCTCGCCCACGTGCACGGACCCCGGGCCGTGGTCCCCCGGCCGACCTACGGCGACGTCGTCACGGAGGTCCGCGACCACCTGCGGCGCACCGTCGACCGGGCCGTGGCGCTCGGCGTCCCCGAGGAGAGGATCATCGTGGACCCCGGCCACGATCTGAACAAGAACACCCGGCATACCCTCGAGATCACGCGGCGGCTGGACGAGATCGCCGCCCTGGGGCTGCCCGTGCTGGCCGCGGTCTCGAACAAGGACTTCATCGGCGAGAGCCTGGACCGGCACCGGCACGAGCGCCTGCCCGGCTCGCTGGCCGCGGCCGCGGCCTGCGTGTACGGCGGCGCCCGGATCCTGCGCATGCACGACGCCGACGCCTCCGTCTCGGCGGCCCGCATGCTCGAGTGCGTGTTCGGGTGGCGTCAGCCGGCGCGCCTGGTCCACAACATGGGCGCGGAGAACCCGCCGCCGGACCGCAGCACCCTGGCCGAACACCGCGCCCACCGCGGGGGGCGGGCATGAGACGGCTGACCGAGACCGGCCCCGGCCTGGACGACGACGCCCTCCGCGCCGCCCTCGCGGCCCCGGCGGCCGAGGACACCGGCCCCGGACCCTGGGTCCGCGTCGTGTTCATCGCCTCCGCCGACGGTGCGGCCACCCTGGACGGCCGTGCGGGCGGGCTCGGCTCCCCCGCGGACCAGCGGCTGCTCTCGCTGTCCCGGCACGACGCCGACGTCGTGCTCGTGGGGGCCGGGACCATCCGGGCCGAGGGCTACGAGGGAGCGCTGCTGTCCGAGGAGGACCGGCGTCGACGCGCGGAGGCCGGCGGGCCCGCGGACCCGCCCGTGGCCGTGGTCAGCGGCAGCCTGGACCTGGACCCGGCGTCCGCGTTCTTCACGGCCGCCCCGGTGCGCCCCTGGATCCTCACGTCCCGGGCCGCCCTCGCGGCCGAGCCGGAGCGGGCGGCGGCGCTGGCCGCGCACGCGGACGTGCTGGCGGTCGGCGAGGAGCACGTGGACTCCGAGACCATGGTGGCGACCCTGCACGCGCGCGGCGCCCGCGTCGTCCACTGCGAGGGCGGACCGCGCCTGTTCGGCAGCCTCGCAGCGGCCGGCCTCGTGGACGAGGTGCACCTCACCGTGGCGCCGCTGCTGGCCGGACCCGCCGCCAGCCGCGTCCTGACCGGTGAGGACGGCCCCGGCCTCCCCGCCCGGCTGCAGCTGGTCCAGGTGCTCCACGACGACGGCATGCTGTTCCTGCGCCTGCACCACGAGCGGCATGCCTCCCCCGGCCCGGACCCCACGCCGTGAGCGCGGCCGAGGAGCACCGCACCGCCTACGAGGTCCTCGGCGTGCCCCGCGACGCGACCGCCGAGGAGGTCCGGCGGGCCTACCGCCGCGCGGCCCGGGCCGCCCACCCCGACGTCGGTGGCGACCCCGCCGCCTTCCGGGCCGTGACGCGGGCGTGGGACCTGCTCGGCGACGCCGAGGCCCGGCGCCGGTACGACCTCTCGCTGCCCGACCCGGACGTCGGTCCCCGCGGCCCCCGCGCGACGGCCGGATCAGGGCGGGCGAGACCGTCGGGACGGTCCGGACCCGGCGGACGTGCCGCCCGCCCCGTGCGCTACGAGCCCCCGCCCGGCGAGGCGGAGACGGACCCGACCGTGCTGGACCTGCCGCGATCGAGCCAACGCGTGCACGGGGCGCCGCGGCCGCGCGGCATCCTGCCGGACGAGCACCGGGTGCTGCGGCAGGCCCGCACCCTCGACGTGCTGCTGCGCCACGTGGCGGACGCGCTGCCGGCCGCCCGGGTCCTGACCGGGCTGCGGCTGGGCGGGCGCTGGGGACGGCACCTCGACGTGGACCACGCGGTGCTGTGCGGCCATCGCCTGGCGCTGATCGGCTCCGTCATGGTCCCGGAAGGGACCTACACCTGGGACGGGGCGGACCTGCGCTCCCGGAGCCGTCCCGTGGCCCCGCCGCTGCTCGGCCCCGCGATGATGGCGTGGCAGCAGGCCCTGCCCCAAGTCACCGTCGGCGGATTCGTGCACGTGATGACGGACCGCGACGCGCGGCACGCACCCGTGATCCGCCACACGCGCGGCGCCGACGCGCCGGAGGCGCAGGCCGACCTGCTCACCGCCCCGCCCGCACCCGGGATCGCGTTCGCGCGCGAGGTCGCGCTCTTCCTGGGCACCGGCACGGACCCGGATCTCGTGGACCGGCGCGCGCTCCGCGCGCTGGTCGACCGGCTCCACTGAGGCACGCCCCCGCCCGGCGGCGCCCCACTAGGCTGGGCGCGTGCCCGACTCCCC
>NZ_JABFBA010000013.1:37412-53375 GCF_017168445.1 Micrococcus sp. KRD026
GCCCGAACCCCCACGAGGGCGCCGACCGCGCCCCGGCGCCCGGCACCCCCGGCTTCCGGATCCTGCTGCTCACCCCGGAGATCCCCGGCAACACCGGCAACGCGATCCGGCTCGCCGCCCTCACGGGGGCCGAGCTGCACCTCGTGGAGCCGCTGGGCTTCGGGTTCGAGGACGCCCACCTGCGCCGCGCCGGCCTGGACTACCACGACCTCGCGGTGGTGACGGTGCACCCGGACCTCGACGCTGCGCTCGCGGCCCTCGCCCCCGCCCGCGTGCTGGCCTTCACCGCGCGCGGGTCCGTGCGGCACGACCGGGTCGCGTACCGGCCCGGCGACGTGCTGCTCTTCGGCCGCGAGTCCACCGGCCTGCCCGAGGAGGTGCTGGCCGATCCGCGGGTCACCGAGACCGTCTGCCTGCCCATGCAGCCGGCCCGTCGGTCCCTGAACCTGGCGAACGCCGTCTCCATCGCCGTGTACGAGGCCTGGCGCCAGCACGACTTCGCCGGGTCCGCTGCCCGCCCCGATTCCCTAGACTGAGGCCACCATGCAGACTCCTGACGCGTCCGAGCCCCACGCCGACCGCCCCGATGACGCCGGCCAGCCCGCCCTGGACACCCTCCTGCGCCGCAGCGCCGAGGGTGACCGGGCCGCGTTCTCCGCGTTCTACGACGCCACGGTCCCGTGGGTGCACGGCCTGGCCGAAGCGATGTTCGGCCCCGGCGACGACGCCGCCGCGGCCACGGTCCGCACCTACCTGACGGCATGGGAGGAGGCCTCCGAGGCCGGGCTCGACCTGAGCGAGCGTGACGACGCGACCCACCGCGAGCGCCAGGTGTTCACGTGGCTCGAGGTCCTCGCCCACCGCGTGATGACCTCGCTGCGCCGCGCCGGCGGCTCCGCGGCGGAACGTGGGCGTCGTCCCGGCCCGGCCGGGCCCGCGCCGTTGCCCGAGGACCTCGTCGACCGCGTGGCCCCGGACGCCTACGAGGCCGTGCGACTGGCGTGGCTGGGCGGCTGCACCGACCGGGAGGTCGCCGATCGGCTGGGTCTGCCGGCCGACCAGGCCCGCACCCTCCTGCGTGACGGCGTGCGGCAGGTCGTGGCGGCCCGCCGCGACCTCACGCAGGACGCCGCCCGGCCGTCCGCGCCGGCCCCGGCGACCGGCCCGGCACTCGGCGCGGACGTGCGCGAGGACGTGGACGCCGGCCGCGCACTCGAGCTGGCCGACCTCTCGGCTGTGCACGCCCTCGACACGGCCGGGCACACCGCGGCCTTCTCCGCCGTGCAGCGGCGGGGCGGCGAGCTGGCCCGGTGGCGCTCCCGGGTGGACGGTGCGCGCCAGGCGGTGGCCTGGGCGTTCCGGTCCGTGACGGCCGAGCCGCCGTCGGCCCTGCTCGACGAGGTCCTGCGTCGCCTGCCCGCCCAGGACGTGGGCATGGACCTGATCGGCGACGAGTCCGCCCCCGCCGGCCCGCCGCGGGACCGCCTGCGCTGGCTCAAGGTGACCGCCCTCCTGCTGCTCGCAGCCCTCGTGCTCGGCGTCGGCGGGTGGACGGTGTGGAGTCAGTTCACGCGACCGGGCATCGTGCACCGCATCGACCAGTCGAAGGACCTGTTCACGACCTCGGAGTACCCGGCCCAGGACGGCGGCACGGTCCAGGCGTTCCTGTCCCGGGAGCAGAACAGTGGCTACCTGACGATCAGCGGGATGCCCCAGCTGCCGGAGGGTCAGTCCTACCAGCTGTGGCTCTACCCCTCGGACGGCACGGCCCCGGCCTCGCTCGGCACGTTCGACGCCAACGGCTTCGGTGAGCCCGTCACCTTCCGGGGGCTGGACCGCTTCGCGGCGATGGGCATCTCCGTGGAGCCCAGCTCGGGCTCGGAGGTGCCGACGTCGGAGCCCGTCGTCGGCGTGGACCTCGACCCCACCGCGCAGACCGGCCCGCGCTACGGCGGGCGACCGAGCACCAACTGAGAGGTCCCGCAGGGGGAGGGTTCAGAACCCGGCGATGGTGCCCGGGCCGTTGACCGTGACCAGGTGGAACGCCTCGGCGTGGCCCGGACCGGCGGCCGGGCCGGCGGCGCGCCGGTGATGTTCGGCCATCTGGGCGAGCACGTGCCGCCGCATCGCGTCGACGTCCGGGTGCTGGGAGAGGTGGGCGTCGAGGGCGCGCAGCTTCTGCTCCGCCAGGCCCGTGACGTCCACGACCGTGTTCCGGCGCGCGGCGGGGGCGGCGTACAGCAGCAGGTTCCGGACCTTGAACGCCTCGAGCCCCTCCGCCGCGAGCTCCGGGTACGCGTACGGGTTCTCGGCCGCCGGGTACGCGGCGCGCACCACGGCCTCGCCGCAGGCGAGGTGGTCCGGGTGGGCGGCCTGCATCCGCTCCCAGTCCCGCTCCGGGTGGGTGCTGAGCACCACGTCCGGGCGGACGCGGCGCATCAGCGCCACGAGCTTGCGGCGCACGCCGTGGTCCGGCTCGAGGTGTCCGTCGCGCTCGCCGAGGAAGTGGACCTCGGCGGCACCGACGACGGCGGCGGCCGCGCGCTGTTCGGCGTGCCGGCGGGCGGTCATCGCCTCCGGGCCCTCCGAGTCGAAGCCGCCGGCGTCCCCGTCCGTCACGATGCACAGCTCGATGTGCAGCCCGGCCGCGCGGAAGCCGGCCAGGGTGGCGGCGGCCCCGAAGTCGAGGTCGTCCGGGTGGGCGCCGACGGCCAGGACCCGGCGCCAGCCGTGGTGGGCCGCGAGCGCGGCGGGGGTGGTGAGCGTGGTGGTCACGAGCGGGTGTCCTCCGTGAACGTCACCTCGGTCGTCTGCTCCGCGCCGTCGCGGAGGTAGGTGACGTCCACCGAGTCTCCCACGCGGTGCTCGCGGACGACGGCGGTGAGGGACTCGGAGTCGATCACCGCGCGGTCGCCGACGGCGGTGATCACGTCGCCCTCCTTCAGCCCGGCCGCGTCGGCCGCCGACTCTCCCACGACCTGCTGGACGCGGGCGCCGTCGCTGAACACGGTCCGGGCGTTCTCGCTGCCGCCCTGCACCTCGGCGGGCTCCGGGGTGACGCTCACGCCGAGCATGGCATGCGTGGCCTTGCCGTGGTCGATCAGGTCCTGTGCGACCCGCTGGGCGTAGTCCACGGGGATGGCGAAGCCGACCCCGATGTTGCCCGCCTCGCTCGGGTCCTGGCCGGCCGAGGCGATCGCGACGTTCACGCCCACCAGGCGACCCTCGGCGTCGACGAGCGCGCCTCCGGAGTTGCCGGGGTTGATGGCCGCGTCGGTCTGCAGCACGTTGATGTACACCTCGCCCCGGGTGCCCTGCGGGGTGCCCGGCAGCTGGAAACGGTACTGCTCGGCGCCGGAGGACGAGCCGGAGCTCTCGCCCTGCGGCTCGGGCGCCTCGGAGGACGCCACCGCGATGGTCCGGTCCAGGGTGGAGATGATCCCGTCGGTCACGGTGTTCGGCAGGCCCAGGGGGGCGCCGATGGCGACGGCCTCGTCCCCGACCTTCAAATCCCCGGACCGGCCGATCTGGATGGGGGTGAGGTCCGGGGCGTCGATCTTGATGACGGCCAGGTCGGACAGCGGGTCGGTGCCCACGACGGTGGCAGCGTAGACCTCCCCGTCCGAGGTGCGCACCGTCAGCTCGGCGTCGTTGGCCTGGCCGCCGAGGGTGACCACGTGGGTGTTCGTGAGGATGTGCCCCTCCGTGTCCAGGATCGACCCGGAACCGGAACCGGAGGCGGAGCTCGACGTCGCGGAGATGGTCACCACGGAGGGCAGCGCGGTCCTCGCGGCGTTCCCGACGGCGGTGTCCGCCACGGGCTGTCCCCCGGCCTCGGCCGAGGTGTCCGTCGCCTGCGAGGAGGAGGAGCTCGCGGCCTCGGACGCGGCCTCGCCGCCGTCCTCCGCGACCGCGCAACCGGAGAGCCCCACCATGAGCACGGCTGCGGCGAGCAGGCCCGCCCCGGCACGGGCGCGGGACTGGGGCCGGGGACGCGCGACGGTGCGGGCCGTCGGCACGGGGGGCTGGGTGGGGGCGGCGGTCTGGTCCACGGGGTCCTCGCTTCGGGTCGGGCCCCGGGCGGTCGACACAGACGCCCGTCGTCTTGCGGACGCGCGCCCCGGGGCACGTCCACGCTAGCGTGCATGACTGAACGCCGCCTAGAGGCCGAACGTCCGCTCCTCCCACGGTCCCGGCCGCGCCGGATCCCTGGTGCCCGATTCCCACGCCGCCCTACACTCAACCCCAGGATCCGGCGGGTCCGCCCGGTGCGGCGGCTCGCCTCCGCCGTCGAAGGAGACCCCACATGACCGTGCCCACCCGCCCCGCCGATGTCGGCCGTCTGGCGCGCGCCGTGACCGCCGCGGGTCTGGGAGGCCTGGGCCTCCTGGTGGCGGCACCCGCCGCGCACGCCGTGACGGTGCCGCCGGGCGTGTACGTGGTGGACGAGGCCGGGGTGCTCTCGACCTCCGATGAGCAGCGGCTGACCCAGGAGATCCAGGACCTGCGCCGGGACACCGGGCAGGGGCTGTACGTCGTCTACGTGGATGAGTTCAGCACGGACGCCCAGACGCTGGCCCAGGACGTGGCGCGCCAGCGCGGGCTCGGGACGAACGACTCAGTCCTGGTGATCGCGGTCGAGGAGCGCGCCTATGGGCTGGACAGCGGCGGGGACGCGAACCTGCAGAACCAGGTGACGCGCACCTACGTGGGCCCGGAGCTGTCCAAGATCGGCACGGACCCCGGCTCGGCGGACTGGCTGGCGGTGGGCACCGCCGCGGTGCAGGGGCTCGACGACGCCGCCGACGGCACGCTCGACGGCACGGGGGCCAGCGGGGCCGAGTACGATCCGGCCGGCGCCCTGCCAGCCGGCACCACGGGCGGCGGGAGCACGGCCCAGGGCGCCTCCGACGGCGGTGGGGCCCTGACGGCGGTCCTCGGCGCGGGTGCGGTGGCCGCGGCCGTGGGCGGCGGCGTGCTCGTGGCCCGCAGCCGGAGGCGCACGCAGGGCGGCGAGGTCGAACGGGGCCGCACCGAGGAGGCCCGCCGCGACCCCCTCGATGAGCTCAGCGTGGAGCAGCTGCGCACCCAGGCCGGCTCGAAGCTCGTGGCCGCGGACGACGCCATCCGCTCCTCGGAGCAGGAGCTGGGCTTCGCCGAGGCGTCCTATGGGGAGAAGTCCGTGGCGACGTTCCGCGAGGACATCGACCAGGCCAAGGAGCACATGCGGGCCTCGTTCCAGCTCCAGCACCAGCTCGACGACGAGATCCCGGACACCGAGGCCGAGCAGCGCGCCTGGCTCAAGGAGATCATCCAGCGCAGCGAGGCCGTGGGTGCGTCCCTGGCGGCGCACAAGAAGGAGTTCGACTCCCTGCGCGACCTCGAGAACCAGGTGCCCGAGGCCCTGGAGCGCGTCGACGCCCGCCTGCCCGAGGCCCGGTCCCGGGTGCAGGACTCCGAGTCGGCGATCACCGCGCTGCACGGCCAGTACGCGGAGTCCGCCCTCGCCGAGGTCGCGGACAACGCGGCGCAGGCCCGGGAGAGGCTCGAGTTCGTGGAGACCGCCCTCGCGAAGTCGCGGAGCGCGTGGGAAGCCCAGGACCGCTCCACGGCGGCGCTGGCCGTGCGTGCCGCCGAGGAGGCGCTCAGCCAGGTGGACACGCTCACCGAGGCGGTCGGCAAGGCCGAGGGGTCCCTGCGGGCCATGCTGAGCAACCTGCAGACGGGCCTCGCCCAGTCCGAGCAGGACGTGGCCGAGGCCGAAGCGCTCGTGGCCAACGGATCGCACCCCGAGCTGGCCGGCCCGGTGGCGAGGATGAAGACCGCCCTGAACGCGGTGCGCCAGGCCCTCGCGGCCGGCCGCCCGGACCCCCTGCAGCTGCTCCACCAGCTCGAGGCCGCGCACCGCCAGCTCAACACCCCGCTGGCCGGCGTCCGCGACGCTCGCGAGCAGGCCCGCCAGGCCTCCCAGGTGCTCACCTCCACGATCGCCCAGGCACAGGCGCAGATCGACGGCACGGCCGACTTCATCGGCGCCCGGCGCGGTGCGGTGGGCTCGGAGGCCCGGACCCGGCTCGCGGAGGCCGACCACACGCTGCGTTCGGCGATCAGCCTCGGCCGCACCGACCCCGTGGCCGCCCTCCAGCAGGCGCAGCGCGCCTCCCAGCTGGCCGAGCGCGCGAGCGAGCTGGCCCGCGCGGACGTCGAGGGCTTCGGCTACGGCCCCGGCATGGGCGGCATGTACGGCGCACGCCCGCGCGCCGGAGTGGGCGGCAGCTTCGGCGGCGGCCTCGGCGGGGCACTGCTCGGCGGCATCCTGATGAACTCGATCCTGAACAGCGGCCACGGCGACAGCTGGGGCGGCGGCGGCTTCGGCGGGTTCGACGGCGGCGGCCTCGGCGGCGGCGACTTCGGCGACATCTCCGGCGGCGGCTTCTGACCGCCCCCCCCCCCATGAACTCCGGCGCCCCGGGCGCCGGCCCGGCCCGCACGCGCGGGACGGGGTGGACGCAGGCCGACGGTCTGCGCTGACGTGAAAGACCGACGAAAGGCAGACACCATGGTCAAGCAGTCCATCTTCGGCCGCATCAGCACGCTGGCGAAGGCCAACATCAACGCGATGCTGGACAAGGCCGAGGACCCCCAGAAGATGCTGGACCAGATGGTCCGCGACTACACGAACAACATCGCGGAGGCCGAGGCCGCCGTCGCCCAGACCATCGGCAACCTGCGGATGATCGAGGACGACTACCGCGAGGACCAGGACGCGTCCCGCAGCTGGGGCCAGAAGGCGCTGGCCGCCTCCCAGAAGGCCGACGACTTCCGCGCCAAGGGCGACACCGCCTCGGCGGACAAGTTCGACAACCTCGCCAAGGTGGCCATCGAGCGCCAGATGGACTTCGAGCGTCAGGCGAAGTCCGCGGAGCCGACCATCGCCTCGCAGCGCGAGATCGTGGAGCGCCTGAAGACCGGTCTGGACCAGATGAAGGTCAAGCGTCAGCAGCTGGTCGCCAAGCGCGACGAGCTGACCGCCCGCGCCAAGTCCGCCCACGCCCAGTCCGCGGTGGCCGACGCCGTGAAGTCGATCGACCTGCTGGACCCGACCTCCGAGGTCTCCCGCTTCGAGGAGAAGGTCCGTCGCGAGGAAGCCCGCGTGCGCGGCCAGCAGGAGATCGCCGCCTCCTCCCTCGACGCCCAGTTCGAGTCCCTCGAGGATCTCGGCGAGAAGACCGAGGTGGAGGCCCGCCTCGCCGCCCTCAAGGCCGGCGGCGCCGGCCAGGCCGCCCTCACCTCGGGCGACGTCGACGCCGACGAGACCCTGACCCTCGACTACGCCGCCGAGGAGACCGGCACCGCGCGCGGCTGACCCCGCCCCGCCCCACGGCCCGTCGCCCGGCCCACGCCGGCGCGGCGGGCCGTCCTCGTGCGCCCCGGCCGGTGCCCCTCCCGGACGCGCCCCGGCCCCCGCACTCCTTTGGTACTGTCCCGGGGTCCCTCGGCACGCTCCGCGGGACGCCCCCGTCCCCGCACAGAGGAAGAACCCCATGCAAGAGCAGTTCACGGCCTGGTCCGTGCTGGTCGACGCCGGCCTCATCGGCGCGCTCCTGGCCGTGGGCACGCTGGCCCGTGCCGTCATCACGCCCCTCCAGACCCTGATGATCCCGGCCTCCGTCATCGCCGGCATCCTGGGCCTGGTCCTCGGCCCGAACGGCCTGGGCTGGCTGCCGTTCAGCTCCCAGCTGGGCACATACGGCTCGATCCTGATCGTCATCGTGTTCGTGTGCATCGCGCTCACCGACGACTTCGACGTCCGCAAGATCGGCCGCCCCGTGGGTGCGTTCGCGTCCTACGGCGTGCTGATCTACGCCTCCCAGGTGGCCATCGGCGCCCTCGTCACGCTGGTCCTCCTGCAGCCGCTGTTCGACGCGCCCGACTCGTTCGCCGCCCTGCTGTTCGCCGGCTGGGCGGGCGGCTTCGGCTCCGCGGCCGCCGTGGGCCAGGCATACGCGGCCAACGGCGATGCGACCGTCACCTCGCTGGCCTACACCTCGGCCACGGTCGGCATGATCGTCGGCGTGGTGGGCGGCATCATCCAGGCCAAGATCGGCGCGCAGCGCGGCCACGCGCAGGAGTTCGCGGGCCTGACCTCCATCCCGGAGGAGCTGCGCACCGGGGTGCTGAACCAGGTGGAGGAACGCCCGGTCATCGGCCGGCACACCTTCTCGGCGGCCTCGGTGGAGTCACTGGCCTTCCAGGTCGGCGTCGTCGCGATGATCGCGGCGGCCGCGCACGGCGTGGTCTCCTGGATCACGTCCGTGTGGCCGAGCATCGTGGGTGAGGACGGACCCCAGCTGATCATCCCCGCGTTCGCGATCGCGTTCCTCCTCGGCCTGATCGCCCGCGTCCTGTTCCAGGCCACGAAGACGGCGAAGTTCCTCGACCCGGGCTCGCTGAACTCGGTGTCCGGCACCGCCACGGACATCCTCATCGTCTGCGGCATCGCCGCGATCGCCCCGACCGTGGTCGTGGACTACTGGCAGCCGCTGCTGCTCCTGTTCGTGATCGGCCTCGCGCTGGCCCTGTTCCTGGGGATCGTCGTGGCGCCGCGCGTCATGACCGACGCGTGGTTCGAGAAGCAGCTGTTCACGTGGGGCTGGGCCACCGGCGCCGTCGCCACGGGCGTGGCCATGCTGCGCATCGTGGACCCGAAGCTGAAGTCCGGGACCATGGAGCAGTTCGGGGTGGCCTACATCCCGGTGGTGCCCGTGGAGATCGCGGCGGTGTCCTTCGTGCCGCTGCTGCTCCTCGCGGGCCTGTCCTGGGCCGTGGTCGGCATCTGGGGCGCCATCGCGATCATCGCGATCATCGCTGCCGTCTGGCTGCGCCGCACCGATCCGGGCCGCCGCACGCCGGCCCAGCAGGCGGTCCGGGCCTCGAGCCGCTGACACTCCCGCTCCCCCGCGTTGATCGCCCGAGGGCGGTCGGCTCGCCCGCCGGCACCGTGCCGGCGGGCCGGGGCGACCGGTCCCGGACATGCGAGAAGGCCCCCAGCAGATGCTGGGGGCCTTCTCCTTCTCGTTGCGGGGGCAGGATTTGAACCTGCGACCTCCGGGTTATGAGCCCGGCGAGCTACCGAACTGCTCCACCCCGCGGCGACTTCTAGAACTATACACACCTGTTCCGTCGAGTTCAAATCGGCGTCAGCACCCCGCCATCCGGCGGCCATGCGGCGGCCACCTGCCCCGAGACGACAGCGGCCCCGACCACGCGCGGTGCGTGGCCGGGGCCGCCGTCGACGGTCCGGCGGGCCCGGCCCGCCGGCGCCGGCTCAGCCGCTCGGCGTCGGGCTGGGGCTCGACGACGGCGGGGGGCTCGCCTCGGCCGGGGCCTGGTCCTGGGCAGGCGCGTCGCCGCCCAGGGCGTCGTCGGCGGCGGTGGCACGCTTCAGGGCCTCGTTGAGACGCTTCTGCTGCTCGCCGTAGCCGGCCCAGTCGCCCTCGGCCAGACGCTCCTGGCCCTGGGTCAGGGCGTCCTGCGCCTCCTCGAGGGCCGCCGAGAGCTCCTCCTCGACCGTGCCCGGAGCCGACGGTTCCTCGCCCGGGGCGGGCGCCTCCGCCTGGTTCTCCTCCGGGGTGACCGCGCCCGAGTCCCCGTCGAACACCTGGTCCAGGGCCTCCTGGAGGGTGTCCGCGAAGCCGACCTTGTCGCCGAAGGAGACGAGCACCTTGCGCAGCGTCGGGTAGGTGGTGCCGCCCGAGGAGCGGACGTACACCGGCTGGACGTAGAGGATGCCGCCGGCCACCGGCAGGGTGATCATGTTGCCGTTGAGCACCTCGGACGCGCCCTGGCGCAGCAGGTTCAGCTCCCGCGAGACGTCCGCGTTCGAGTCGAAGTTGGCCTGCGCCTGGCCCGGGCCGGGCACCGTGGTGGACCGCGGCAGCTCGAGCAGTCGGAGCTGCCCGTAGCCCTCGGCCTTCACGCCGTCCTCCCCCGAGCCGGCGTCGCCGGTGGCGGAGAGGAAGCCGTAGAGCACGTTGCGCTGCTGGGCACCGTCCGTGATCTGCGGGATGTAGCTGCTGGTGAGGGAGAACGCCGGCTCGTCCTGGCCGGGCATCTGCAGCGTCATGTAGTACGGCGGCTGCTTGACGTCCTCCTCGCGCGTGGGGTCCGAGGGCACGGACCACGCGTCGTTGTTCTCGTAGAAGTCGTCCGCATCGGTCACGTGGTAGCGGCCGAGCAGCTCGCGCTGGACCTTGAACATGTCCTCCGGGTAGCGGACGTGGTCCATGAGTCCGGCGCTCATCTCCGAGTACGGGCGCAGCGAGGACGGGTACACGTTCTGCCAGGCCCGCAGCAGCGGATCCTGGTCGTCCCACGCGTAGAGGGACACCGAGCCGTCGTACGCGTCCACCGTCGCCTTCACCGAGTTGCGGATGTAGTTCACCCGGCCCTGCAGCGCCGGGTTCTGGCCCTGGCTCAGGGAGTCCACCGTGACCTCGCCCAGCTGCTGGGCGGTGGAGTACGGGAACTGGTCCGAGGTCGTGTAGGCGTCCACGATCCACTGCACGCGGCCGTCGACGATCGCCGGGTAGGGGGCGGTGTCCACCGTCAGGTAGGGCGCGACCTTGCGGACGCGCTCGGCCGGGTCGCGATCGTAGAGGATCTGCGAGGCCTCGTTCACGTCCGAGGACAGCACGAGCTCGGGCGAGCCGAACTTCACCGCGTACGCGAGCCGGTTGAAGAGGTTGCCCACCGAGGGGCCGCCGTCGCCGGAGAAGGTGTACGCCGTGTCCTCCTGGGAGTCGGCCGTCTGCGGCCGGTCGCGTTCGACGGCCGGCGCGCCCTCGGGCGCACCCACCACCGAGTACGAGGGCGAGTTGTGCCCGAAGTAGATGCGCGGCTCGTAGTCCTGGTCGGAGGCCAGCGGCCCGCGCGTGGGGATCTCGGAGAGCAGCCACTGGGGCCGGCCGCCGGCCGCGACCTCGGAGGCGTCGGCCACGACCATGCCGTAGCCGTGCGTGTAGATGGTGTGGCGGTTCACCCACGACTGGGAGTCGTCCACGTTGACGTCACGGGCCGCCAGGATGGTGTCCCGCGTCTGGCCGTCCACCTCGTAGCGGTCCACGTGCAGGGTGGTGGGGAACGCGTAGTACGGACGGAACTGCTGGAGCTGCCCGAAGGTCTGGGAGATCAGGTTCGGGTCCATGAGACGGACGTTGGCCGTGTTGGCCTCCTCGCCCGCCAGGGCCCCGGCCTCGGTGTCCGTGGCGCCCTCATAGTTCGTCACCTCGACGTCGTCCAGGCCGTACGCCTCGCGCGTCATGGCGATGTTCCGCTCGATGTACTGGGATTCGAGCGTGCGCTCGGACGGCTTCACCTGGTACTCCTGCACGATGAAGGGGTACGCCGTGCCCACCACGAGCGCCGTGATGACCAGGACCGCGGTGCCGATCAGCGACAACCGCCACCGGCCCGAGACCACCGTCCACACGAACAGGCCGGCCACGATCACGGCCGTGACCGCCAGGATCGCCGACGTCGGGATGACCGCGTTCACGTCCGTGTAGAGCGCGCCGGCCCAGTTGCCGGTCTGCGACTGCGTGGTGCGGTAGCGGTTGAGCCAGAAGTTGACGCCCTGCAGCAGCAGGAACACGGCCAGGGTGATGCCGATGTGGGCGCGCGCCGCCGGGGTGATCCGCACGCCGCCGCCCTCCTCCACGCGCACCGCGCCGTACAGGTAGTGCACCAGAAGACCGGTGATGCCGGAGACCAGGACCACCGAGATCAGGTACCCGACCACGAGCGTCAGGAACGGCAGGGTGGCCATGAAGAACATGAGGTCCAGGCCGAACTCCGGGTCCGCCTGGCCGTAGGGCACCTGGTTCAGGAACAGCAGGACCGTGTTCCAGCCGTTCATCGCGGTGGAGCCGGCGAACACGCCGAGCACGAGCGGGACACCCAGGAACACCAGGCGCCGGATGGGCTCCAGCTGGCGCTGGGCCTGGCTGAGCGAGTCCCGCGCGGCCGCGGACGCGTCCGCGGGGCGGTGGCGCCAGGCCGTGCGGATCGCCAGCCACACGGCGAGGGCCATCCCGAGCCCGGCGATCAGGAACAGCGCGGCCTTGGCGACGACCTCGGTCCAGAAGACCTCGGTGAAGCCCAGCTGCGAGAACCACAGCACGTCCGTGTAGACGTTCGTGAACACCACGAACAGCCCCACGAGCACGGCCACCGCGATGATGGTCAGCACGAGCGCGCTCGGCCGGCCCGGCCGGCCCCTGCCGCGCGCGGCGGAGGACCCGCCCCCGCCGAACGGGCCACCAGGACCGCGGTCGCCGTCGTCGCCCGGGCCGCGCGGGGCGCCGCCGAAGGGGCCGAACGCCCCGAACGGGCCGGACTGGCCCCCGGCGGTCCCGCCGCCGTCACGGGGCGGGCCGCCGAACGGTCCGCCGCCTCCCTGTCCGAAGCTCACTGCTCTGTCCTCTTCCCTCCCGCGTCCGCGGGGCTCTGCTCCGGTCCGGGGCGCTGCGCCCCGGACATGTCGTCCGGTCTGGTGGTCTGGTGGTCCTGGTGTGCGTCGGCTCAGCCGCACGTCCGGGCGGCGGCCGGGCTCTCCCCCCGGGCCACCGCCTCGACGATGTCGCGGGCCTGGCCCAGCGTGTCCACGGGGTACACCGTCAGACCCTCGGGCACACGGCCGGCCAGCTCCTCGCAGTTCGCCGTGGGGGCGAGGAACGTCGTGGCCCCCGCCTCGGCGGCGCCGCGCACCTTCTGCGGGATCCCGCCGATGGGACCCACGACGCCGTCCCCCGAGATCGTGCCCGTTCCCGCGATCGGGGCGCCCCCCGTCATCGCGCCCGGGGTCAGCCGCTCGATCACGGTGAGCGCGAACATCAGACCCGCCGAGGGCCCGCCGATGTCCGGCACGGTCAGCTCGACGTCCACCGGGACGTCGTAGGCGGACTCGATCAGGGCCCCCATCTGCCACGGCTGGGGTGCGCCCTCGGGGGCGGCCGCCACGGGCACCTCGAGGTCCTGCTCCACGCCGTCCCGGCGGACCGTCAGCGTGACCGGGTCGGGCCCCGCGGCCCCGACGGCGGCGCGCACGGCCTCCAGGTCGGCCACGGGCCGTCCCTCGGCGGCGATCACCTCGTCCCCGGCCCGCAGGACGCCCTCGGCGGGCCCGCCGGGCACGAGCTGCTGCACGACGAGCCGCTGGGGCACCTCGCGTCCGAGCTCGTGCAGGGCCGCGGCGGTCGCGGTCTGCTGGGAGTCCGACATGGCCGCCGAATTGGCCTCGCCGACCTCGTCGGAGGTGACGCCGGTGGGATACATCAGCTCGCGCGGGGCCACGTCCACGGCGGGGTCCGTCAGGCCGCGGCCGAGATCGAGCAGGGAGGTGGTGCCGATGGGAGGACCCCCGACCATCACGGTGGTCATGTGCAGGGTCCCCTCACCCGGGTCCGCCTCGCCGCCCTCGACGCGCAGCACGGGTCGACCCTCGCGTTCGCCCAGCAGGTCCACGGCGGGGCCGGGGCCCTCGAGGATGTAGGGGGTGGGGGCCAGCAGTGCCAGCCCGGCGCTGCCCAGGGCGAGCCATCCGGAGAAGGGCACGCGGGCGGCGCGGGTGGTCCTCGAGGGCACTGCGCGCACGCGACACCGTCTTTCCTGGGGGTCCTGATCGGGCCGTCCTCGCCGCCGGGCACGGGCCGCGCGGCGACGGTCACACCAGTCTACGCGGGGCCGCGACCCCCGCCTGCCCCGCGCGACGCCGTGCGCCATGGGCGAACCGCGCCGCCGCGACGTCGGGAGGGCGGGCGCGTCGCGCCGACGCGGATACGCTGGAGACATGAGCAACGACGCGCGCACGCCCGGATCCGACGACGGCCGCGACCCCCTGGAGGAGATGCTGCGGCAGCTCTTCGGCGGCCAGGGCCCCGACCCGGACGAAGTCCGACGCGCCATGGAGGGCCTGGGCGGCCCCGGCGGGGTGCCCTTCGACCCGTCCCAGCTGAATCCGGCCATGATGCAGCAGGCCATGGCCCAGTTCCAGGCGATGATGAGCTCCGGCTCCGGCTCGGACGGCCCCGTGAACTGGTCTCTGGCGAAGCAGGCCGCCCGCCAGGCCGTGGCCGGCGAGGACCCGGCCGTCGGCTCGTTCGCGCGACGCGAGGTGGACGAGGCGCTGCGGCTGGCCGAGCTGTGGCTCGACGGCGTCACGCAGACCGAGCCCGTCGGCAGCGTCGGCGTGGCCTGGTCCCGTGCCGAGTGGGTGGAGGCGACCATGGACCAGTGGCGCCGGCTCACCGAGCCCGTGGCCATCTCGATGTCCCGTGCGATGTCCGCGGCCATCGAGCAGCAGCTGCCGGGTCAGCTCCCCGAGGGCATGGACGCCTCCCTGCTCGGCGGGCTGCAGCCCATGCTGAAGAACATGGGCGGCACGATGTTCGGCCTGCAGCTCGGGGGCGCCGTGGGCGCCCTGGGCAAGGAGGTGCTCTCGGGCACGGACATCGGCCTGCCCGTCGCCGGCCACCGTCTCGCCCTCGTCCCCGTGAACATCGAGGAGTTCGGCGACGGGCTCTCGGTGCCGGACGACCAGATCCGCATCTACCTGGCCCTGCGTGAGGCCGCACGCATGCGCCTGTTCCTGCACTCGCCGTGGCTCGAGCGGGACCTGTACGCCGCCGTCGAGCAGTACGCCGCGGGCATCCGCCTGGACACCGAGGGCATCGAGCGGGCCGCGCAGTCGGTGGACCCGATGGACCCCGGTTCCCTGCAGGCCGTGTTCGACGGGGCGTCCTTCATCGCCGCCCCGGACGCCACCCAGCAGGCCGCGCTGGACCAGCTGGAGCTGCTCGTCGCCCTCGTGGAGGGCTGGGTGGACGTGGTGGTCGCCGAGGCCGCGCGCCCGCTCGAGTCGGCGGCCGCCCTGCGCGAGACCATGAACCGCCGCCGCGCCTCGGGTGGCCCGGCCGAACAGGCCTTCGCCGCCCTCGTGGGCCTCGAGCTGCGCCCGCGCCGCCTGCGCGAGGCCGCCGCGTTCTGGGAGCACGTCACGGCCGAGCACGGCACGGAGTATCGCGAGGAGATCTGGCGCCATCCCGAGCGTCAGCCCACGGCGGAGGACCTCGAGGACCCCGCCGGGTACACCGGGCGCCGCTCCGCCGCGGACGCCAGCACCGAGTCCCTCGACGACGAGCTGCGCAAGCTCCTCGAGGGCGGCTTCGGCGACGCGCCGCGCGAGGGCTGAGCCCCTTTCGGCACGACGGCCGCGGGCGGCCCGGCACCTCGGGTGCGGGCCGCCCGCCGTCGTGTCAACCCGCGTCCTCGTCCTCCGCCCACCGGTCCGGCGCCGTGCGACCGCGGCCCTCGGCGAAGGTGACCCCGTCGAGGAAGGCCATCGCCTCGGCGTAGCGCGGGTACCGGTCCACGAGGCGTCGGAAGGCCGGGCCGTGTCCGGACTCCAGCAGGTGGGCCAGCTCGTGGACGAGCACCGCCGCCACCACCCAGTCCGGCATGCCGCGCAGCTGCGTCGAGAGCCGGATGGTGCCGCGCCCCGGCGTGCACGAGCCCCAGCGGCGGCGCTGCCGGGCCGACCACGTGACCGAGACCGGACGGGCCCGCCCGCCCAGGTGTGCCGCCGAGAGCCGTCCCGCCCAGGCCAGGAGCGCGTCGTCGGAGCGGGCGTCGGCGGGGCGGCCGTCCGGGTCGGCCGCGGGCTGCCCCGTCCCACCGCGTGCGCCCACCTTCGCGACCATCCGGCCGATCCACTCGCGCTCCTGCGCGGCCGAGAGACGGGCCGGGACGTTGACCTGCAGGCGGCCGTCGCGCCACGCCGCCGAGACGGTGCGGGTGCGGGCCGTGGAGCGCACGAGCCGCACGGGCGTGCCCTCCCAGTCCAGGTCGGTGCTCTCGCGGGCGGGACCGCGGTGGGCGGCCGGGACGGCACGCGGAGGGCGGCCG